>NYTO01000074.1 GCA_002683535.1 SAR116 cluster bacterium | reverse complement strand
CCCGAATTCTATCTGCGCAGCAAAGGCGCGCAATGGGGGCGCACCAAGGGGGCATTCACGCCGCCAGCCTTTGCCGATTATCTTCGTTGTTTCAGCAATCCTGATACCGTCCATGCGATGTGTGAGGATTATCGCGCTGCCGCGACCATTGATCTTCAGCATGATGCCGAAGATGCCGACAGAAAGCTGGCAATGCCGGTTTTGGCCTTGTGGGGTGCCGACGGCTTTGTAGGCAGTGCCTATGATGTCCTTGCAGAATGGCGCGCATGTGCAAATAAAGTTTCCGGGCATGCTGTTCCGGGCGGGCATTATCTTCCCGAGGAAGCACCAGAGGAAACACTGTCCGCATTGCTGGAATTTCTTAGCTAGTCCATTATGCAGCGCGGTCAGACTTTCCTGATCGCCTGAACATACCCCGCAACGGGTCTCAACCGACAAGGCTTTTCAGACAGTCATGCCATCAATATCAGCGATACTTTCGCGGCCACGCCCTGTTCTAGGCCTTGCCATGGCGCTTGCCGGTGCACTGCTCATAACACCTGACACCCTGTTGATACGCCTGTCCGGACTGGAAAGCTGGGGACTAACCTTCTGGCGTGGATTGCTGATCGGCTCCAGCTTGATGTTTTTGTGGCTTGTTACCGAAGGTCGCAATGCCGCCTCACAGATACCCTGCCTGCTGACCATTCCGGCAGTCTGCATCCTGCTGGCCAGTACCAGCAGCACACTTGCCTTCAATTTCGCGACCATCGAGACATCGATTACCGTTGTTCTGACAGCTTTGGCGACGGCCCCTGTTCTTGCAGCCGGGTTGAGCTTTTTGATCCTGCGCGAGGCCGCACCCATGCGGACATGGTTTGCAATTGCCTTTACCATGCTTGGCGCATTCATCGTGATTTTCCATGGTGATGGAGCACAGCATGCGCCGCAGGGCAATGTATGGATGGGTGGTGCACTGGGCGTGCTCGCCGCACTGTCCATGGCCTTCATCTTTGTCATTTCGCGGCGTTATCCGAACGTACCGGTATTGCTGGCAAGTTCACTGGGCATCATGCTGTCGGGCCTGTGCGGCTTTATTGTCGCTGACTCTGGCAGCATACTGGCGGCCAACATGATACCGGTGCTGTTGATGGGCCTGATCGTGATGCCGGTGTCATGGGCACTGCTGGCGCTTGCGCCGCGCCATACCAGCCCAATCAATGTAAGCCTGTTCATGTTGCTCGAAATGGTGTTGGGGCCATTCTGGGTGTGGCTGGGTGTTGGCGAGCGACCAAGTCTTGAGATGATTGGTGGTGCCGCGCTTGTGCTGGCCACCCTCATTGTCTTCTTTCTGGCATCGGCCCGCGAGGCACACCGGGACAGGCCAGCAGCCTGAGCTTTACCGCGGCGGAAATGCGACGCCATCCTCACCCGGCTGCCAGGGGGTATATTTCTGCATGATGCTGACAAAGTCAGGTGACTCGAGAAAGCCCTGAAGCCAGCGATGAAGATGCGGCCATGGGCGCGAATCAAACCACTGCGGATCAGCAATCCGAAACTGCCTGACAAAGGGCAAAGCTGCAAAATCCAGCACCCCCATGGCACCGCCCCACAGAGCCACCTTCCGCGTCTCATTCTGGAATTTTTGGTGCGCCGGTCCGGCTGAAAGCCGGACCTCAAGATCATGCAGGAAAGACGCCCCTTCCTGCCGATGATATTCAGCAGCGGCAGCATCAAAGCGACTGGCATATTTATAGCGATCTAGATGCGTCTTGAAGTCCCCGTCCAGCCGATCAAGAAAGTNTGCAGCTTCGGCCGGATCACGATGCATCACCTGAAGCCAGCCATCCGGGTCATTCTGCGACAATGCCCAGATCATGATATCGCGGCTTTCTTCAACCACCTGACCATCAGCCAGCACCAGAACGGGTACCGTNCCCTTTTNCGATGCCTGCAGAAATGCCGGCGGCTTGTCACGAAGCAGGATTTCACGCAACCACACATCAATGCCTGCCACTTGCAAGGCCAGCCGCGCCCGCATCGCGTAGGGACAGCGACGNAAACTCCACAGCACCGGTGTCCCNGNANCNGNNGGCATAGCTGCNACGTCAGTCATGTCGTGTCTCTCATTCACCCTACCATGCAACTTTCNNGCAGATCATCAGCTCTCACGCAGATGTTCGGCAATATCCAGACCGNGCCCGTCCAGCTGATANGCCTTGGCAAAGCCAAGCACCATGACACCACTGGTGGGAACAAGCTTCAGCATATGGAANTCAGTAAAATCCCGGATCAAGTCCATAGTCGGGCCATGCCGCGCNGCAAACAATCTTGCAAGACAATCAAATTCATCATTTTTTCTATCAATTNCAATGATATTTGCAGTGAATCTGATNCTCTTTCGCGCCCATATATTCTGTGCTGTCGCTTCATCTTCAATCGCAAGGAATTGCGCCTGTCCAGNCTTGAGCATCGAGCGAACATGCGCAGATAACCGACTGGGATAAATATAAAAAAATCCCTCNTGCTGGATAGANGGNGTTACNCCCAGCTCTGGCAATGCCGCATCTGTTGCTTCGGGCGGCGCACCGATGATCAGCGTCTGCACTGTTGCCAGCACNCGATCGCGCTGTTCGGCAAGTTCTGTCAGATCAGGTGCCTTTTGCGCCATGCTTTCCGGTCCGTCTTTCCCATGTTTCACCCGCCAGCATTGCTGCATGGCTTGAAGCTTGATCGTAAACAATCTATCTCAATACATAGACCGAACAATTGTCATCGCAAGTGGCAATGAGACAGGCCACCATCAGGCGCAAAGGCTGCCGGCCATTCAACAACCTGTCATTCACCACGCTGGACAAACCGATATGGACACNCGAATTCTGCCCGTCGAAATCTATGCCGATATCATCTGCCCATGGTGTTATATCGGAAAGCGACGGCTTGAAGCGGCCTTTNNGGAACGCCCNAATGTGACCCCCTCCTATCGCTGGCGTGCTTTCCTGCTGAATCCGACCATGCCACGCGAAGGCATGGACCGCGGTGCCTATCTTGGCGCAAAATTTGGTCATTCCGCAGCCGCTGTCTATGGCCGTATNGCNTCNGCCGGACTGGATAGCGGGATCGCNTTCCGTTTTGATGACATCCGGCGCACCCCTGACAGCCGTGCGGCCCAACGGCTGCTGATTGCCGCAGGTCCCGACAGTGCTGCGCTGTCAGAGATTCTCTACAACGCCTATTTCATCGAAGGATGTGATATTGGCGACCCCGACATACTGGCCGATATCGCGCTGCGGTTTGGCCGCCCCGACCTGATTGATGCCGCAGCTGATGATGCCGTGGGACGGCAGCTGGAAAACAATCTGGCAACAGCAAATCAACTGCGGCTGGATGGTGTTCCCTATTTCATCTTTGACGGCAAATATGCCATTGCCGGCGCGCATCAGCCAGAGCATCTGATTCCGGCCATAGACGCCGCTGCGGCCTGAGGCAGCACTACACGCCGAGGGCCAGCAATTCCTGCACCAGCTCCTTGCAGACTGGCGGGCGCGCGTCTGCTTTCGGCATGGCCTGTTGCAGGATNAGCTTGTGATCACCCCGCAGCTGTATCCGTCCACCCTTGCCGGCAATCCATCCCACCAGCTGTTCCGGGTTGGCAAATTCATTGTTGCGGAAGGACACGGACAGGCCTTTGGGCCCGGCATCCATGCGCTCGATATTGCCACGTCGGCACAGTTGCTTCAGTTCAATCACCGCAAACAGGTTGCGCACTGAATCCGGCACCGGTCCAAATCGTTCGACCAATTCGGCAACAAGGCTGTCTGCCTCGGCCGCCATGTCCAGATCGGCAATCCGGCGATACAGGGACAGCCGCACTGTCAGGTCGCACACATAATCTTCGGGTATCCGCACCTCCAGACCCAGATTGATCTGCGGTGTCCAGTCGATTGTCTCATCGACGGCTTCGCCTTTGCCGGCACGTGCAACCTCAACAGCCTGGCGCAGCATTTCCTGGTACAGTTCAACCCCGACCTCGCGCACATGACCCGACTGCTCGTCTCCCAGCAGGTTTCCGGCACCGCGAATATCCATGTCATAGGACGCCAGCGTGAACCCGGCACCAAGCGTATCCAGTGTCTGCATGACCTCCAGCCTGCGGCGCGCCTGCGGGGTCAACAGCCGGTTCGGATCGGACGTCAGATAGGCATAGGCACGCAGACGGCCCCGCCCGACCCGGCCGCGCAACTGATAAAGCTGGGACAGGCCAAACATGTCCGAGCGATGAATAATCATGGTGTTTGCCGACGGGATATCGATCCCCGATTCCACGATATTGGTCGACAACAGAATATCCGCCTCACCATCAGCAAACTGCGTCATCACAGTGTCCAGTTCGGCTGCCGGCATGCGTCCATGCGCCGACAGGATGCGGGCTTCGGGCACCAGCGTTACCAGCCGGTCATAAACGCGCTGCAAATCATCAATCCGCGGGCAGACACAAAACACCTGGCCACCGCGGAACATCTCGCGCTTAATGGCCTCTCGCAATACCACGCCATCCCACGGGCCAACAAAGGTACGTACCGCAAGCCGGTCTACCGGCGGCGTTGAAATGAGCGACATCTCGCGTACGCCCGACAGCGCCATTTGCAGTGTCCGCGGAATTGGCGTGGCCGACAATGTAAGGACATGGATATCGCCGCGCAGTTCTTTCAGGCGCTCTTTCTGGCCAACACCAAAATGCTGCTCTTCATCAACGATCAACAGTCCCAGATTGTTGAAGCTGATGGATTTTGCCAACAAGGCATGCGTGCCAATCGCAATTTGCACATCACCACTGGCAATATCTGCCTTGATCTGCTTGGCATCGGCCGGTGTTGTCATGCGCGACAGCACGCCGATGTTGACAGGAAAGCCGGAAAACCTCTCTTTGAACAATTTGCCGTGCTGGCGTGCCAGCAATGTTGTTGGTGCCACCAATGCCACCTGATAGCCGCACATCGCCGCGATGAAGGCTGCCCGCAACGCCACCTCGGTCTTGCCAAACCCGACATCACCGCAAATCAGCCTGTCAGACGCCCGGCCCGCCGCAAGATCATTTACCACATCCTCAATCGCGCCCATCTGGTCATCTGTCTCGACAAACCCGAACCGGGCACAAAACTCGGTAAAGGAACCGGTAGGCGCGACCAGGGTCTCGGCACGCGCAGTTTCCCGCTGCGCTGCAATCTTGATCAGCTGCTCAGCCATGATCCGGACGCGCCCCTTGATACGCGCCACACGGGCCTGCCATGCCGCGCCACCAAGACGGTCCAGCTGCGCATCGGTACCGGCGCTGCCGTAACGCGACAGCATCTCGATATTTTCAACCGGCAGATACAGCCTGTCACCGCCAGCATAGGTCAGTTGCAGGCAGTCATGCTGGCCGCCAGAGGAATCAATGATGATCAGCCCCTCATATCGCCCGATACCATGTTCGGCATGGACAACCAGATCCCCTTCTTCCAGCGCGCTGACTTCGCGCAGAAAATCTTCACCGCGCCCCCTCTTGGAGCGGGGACGCGACAGCCGCTGGCCAAAAATCTCGGTCTCGGTAATGACCAGAAGCCGGTCGCTCTGAAACCCGGTATCAAGTCCCCATTCAACAAGGTACAGCCCGCCACCCTGCAACCCCTGCAGGTTGGCGATCCGCTGCACGGGGACCGAGGCAAGCTGGGCCTGCAACAATTCTTCAAGCCGGGCGGCCGCGCCCTCACCAGAAACAGCCAGCACAACCGGACGATTGGCGGCTGTGTGTTCGCCGACAATCACCTCAACCAGTTCACTGACGGCGTTGGCACCGTGGGCACCTGCCTGTTTCAACAGGATGCCGGCGCGCCCGCCTGCATCGGCATCCTCATTGTCAGGCGGAGCTGCAAACGGCATCATCCTGCTTGCTGTCTCGAATATCGCACCTGCTTCGCCGACACCGAGATAGAGGCGGTCCTGCGGCAGCGGGCGATAGGACATGCTGTCATCAGCGCCATCAGGCTCCTGGCGTGCCCCATGAAAATCTGAAATCTGCTGAAAGCGGGCGGCGACCGCAGCATCAACCTCGTGATCCAGCACGATCTTCCAGCCCGCACAATAATCGGTCAGCGACGCCATCGATTCGTGGAACAGGGGCAGCCAATGCTCTATTCCCGGATGCATGCGGCCAGTGGAAACCGACTCATATAGCGCATCACGCGTGGCCACTGCGCCAAAGGCACCGCGATAGCCCGACCGGAATCGCTCAATCGAGGCATCATCAAGCTGAAACTCGGCAACCGGTCGCAGATTGATTGATGTCAGCGCGTCGGCATTGCGCTGCGTTGCGGCATCGAAGCTGCGCAGGGTCTCCAGCTCGTCACCAAAAAAATCCAGTCTGACAGGCATGTCATGTCCGGCTGGAAAAATATCCAGAATGCCGCCACGCAACGCAAATTCCCCTGTTTCACGCAC
>NYTO01000073.1 GCA_002683535.1 SAR116 cluster bacterium | reverse complement strand
TGAACTGGCGCGGGCGCGCGAACTTGATCTGTGTGTGGCTGTCTGGACAGTGAATGAACTGACAGATATCAACGCGATGATTGATCTGGGCGTTGATGCGATTGTGACGGACTATCCGGGGCGGGTGCAAAGACAGCTGTCAGACCGCGGGTTCCGGTGGACGCGTTGACGGTGGGCAGAAGTTGATCCTCAAATCATTTGCACATCCGGGGTCTGGAACAGAATTGAAGCGTTAAATGGCGTATCCGAGGGACAGCTTGATGCCTGTCTGTCATGCCTCCAACCCTGCCGCCCCCGGATCGCGGTGANGCCGCCGCGGTATGGCATCTGCTTTTGTCATCAGGCTTTCCTCGCGCCGCCACCACGTTCTATATTACCGCACAATGTCGTTANTTCGGGACTTCGGGGCAGATGCGCATATTGATCACAGGCGGTGCAGGATATATCGGATCACACACGCTGCTGAGCGTTCTGGCCGCTGATTACGAGGCCTGTGTTATCGACAATTTTTCGAACAGCCACCCCGATGCGCTGACGCGTGTTGGCCGGCTGTCCAACCGCTCTTTTGACATCCACCAGACCGACCTCAGGGATGGCAGCGCATTGACACAGAGCGTTGCCGCTTTCCGGCCTGATATNGTGGTTCATTTTGCCGGGCTGAAGGCAGTNGGTGAGTCTGAGACACATCCGCTGTCCTATTACGAACAGAATGTGTNTGGAACCATTCAGCTGTTGCAGGCAATGGATGCCGCAGGATGCCGGTCGATTGTCTTTTCCTCATCTGCAACCGTCTATGGCACACCGCAATATCTGCCATATGACGAGGCGCATCCGCTGCAGCCGGCAAANCCCTATGGCCGGACCAAGTTCTTTGTCGAGGAGATCATCCGCGACTGGGCCGCAACCGACCCGGCAAAAGGGGCGATGCTTCTGCGNTATTTCAACCCGGTTGGNGCNCATGAATCGGGCCAGATTGGTGAAGACCCGATGGGGGTTCCGAACAACCTCATGCCCTATATTGCCCGCGTGGCGGTTGGCAGGCTGGACCAGCTGCAGGTTTTCGGGNATGACTATGATACCGACGATGGCACAGGNGTGCGCGACTATATCCATGTAACCGACCTTGCCGANGGCCATCTCGCAGCGATCGACTATCTGCAGCATCATCGCGGTGTNGAGACTGTCAATCTTGGCACGGGAAGCGGGCTGTCTGTTCTGCAGATGATTGCAGCCTTCGAAGCCNCCTCTGGCAAGAACGTGCCATATGTCATAGCCCCGCGCCGAAAAGGTGATATCGACAAATTCTGGGCCGATCCGGAACGNGCGCACCNGCTGTTGGGCTGGCGGGCACGGCTGGGTATCGACGCCATGTGCAGAAGTGTCTGGAAATGGCAGTCGCAGAATCCCAGCGGATATGGCCAGGGTGACAAGGCAGAGTAAAGGGCGCATGAAATTTTGCGTCTAGCGTGTTATTTCACCTGCATAAATTAGTTGATAACGGTGGCTGTGCCACTATTGTGAGGGGCTAGTACCGGGCGGCATTTATCATGTCGCAAAAATGTCAAATAGGTTGGAGGAAACTATGAAAAAAATCTTGGCATCACTGGCAACTGCTGCGTCGCTGATGGCGTCGTCGGCATATGCTGGTGAATTGGTGATCATTTTTGATGATCTGAACCCTGGCCCAAAAGCTGCATTCGAAAAGGTGGTTGCTGACTTTGATGCAGCCAACCCAGATATTTCTGTCAACCTCAGCATCAATGACCGTGAAGCGCACAAGACAGCCATCCGGAATTTCCTGTCAGCTGACGCGCCAGACATCACGTCCTGGTATCCTGGCAACCGTATGGGGCCATTCGTTGATGCAGGCCAGTTTGAAGATATTTCCGACCTGTGGGCTTCTGATTCGAACCTGAGCAGCTCGTTTGAGGCGATCAAGCCAACCATGACCCGCGACGGCAAGCAGTGGGGCGTGCCTTACTCTTATTACCAGTGGGGCATGTATTACCGGAAGGACATCTTCGACAAGCATGGCATTGCCGAGCCGAAGACCTGGGACGAGCTTCTGGCCGCCTGTGCCAAGCTGAAGGCAAACGGTGTCACACCGATCACCATCGGCACCAAGTATCTGTGGACCGCCGCCGGTGTGTTCGACTATCTGAACCTGCGCACCAACGGTTACGACGTTCACAACGATCTGACTGCTGGCAAGATCGCCTATACAGATGACCGTATTCGCGCGACGTTCGCCAAGTGGGAAGAGCTTGTCCGTCCCGGCTATTTCGTGGAAAACCATGCGTCAATGTCCTGGCAGGATGCGATTGCACCTTTTGCCAGCGGTGACGCTGCCATGTATGTGATGGGTAACTTTGCAGTCGGCGCGATGAAGGATGCCGGTCTGACCAATGATCAGATCGACTACTTCCCGTTCCCGGAAATCACTGCGGGCTTGCCGCGTGCTGAAGAGGCACCTGCTGACGCGCTGTTCATCCCGTCCGGGGCAAAGAACAAGGAAGACGCACGCAAGTTCCTTGCCTATGTCGCGCGTCCGGATGTCCAGTCCGAATGGAATGAGGCCATTGGTCAGCTGCCGCCCAACTCGAAGGCAAAAGTCAGCGATGACAAGTTCATTCAGCAAGGCATGGCGACTGTTTCGACAGCGGCCGGTCTGGCGCAGTTCTATGACCGTGATGCCCCGGCCGAAATGGCCAAGGCAGGCATGGAAGGCTTCCAGGAGTTCATGATCAAGCCTGATCGTCTGGACGCCATTCTGAAGCGCCTCGATAAGGTCCAGAAGAAAGTCTACAAGTAAGATTTGAGTGGCTGGCCCGCATGCCGGGCCAGCCGCATTTTTTATTGATCAATACCTTCGGAATACCGCCATGCGATCCGGTCACGGAAACAGCCTGAGCCTGATGCCGGTGCTTTTCATCGCACCGGCGCTTCTGTTTTTCCTTGTCTATGTGATCCTGCCGATCTTTCAGTCTTTCTACATCTCGTTCCATGAATGGGACGGGCTTGGCGAGATGACCTGGATCGGCTTCGACCATTACATCTACTTGATGGATGANGACCGGTTCTACACCTCGCTGAAGAACAATATGATCTGGTTGCTGCTGTTCATGCTGGCCATTCCTGCCGGCTTGTTCGTGGCGTTGTTNNTGAACCAGACATGTACCGGAATCCGCCTCTACAAATCCCTGTTCTTCTTTCCCTTCGTGATCTCGCAGATTGTCGTTGGACTGATCTTTTCGTGGTTTTACAACCCCACCTTCGGGGTGGTCGGGCATGTCTTTGAGTTTTTTGGCGCTGCGCCACCGTCGATTCTGGGGGATGAGCGATACGTAACATACGGCATCATCGTTGCCGGTCTGTGGCCGCAGGTTGCCTATTGCATGATCCTGTANCTGACCGGTCTGAACAATGTGGCTTCAGAGCTGATCGAGGCGGGCCGGCTTGACGGGGCCAAGGGGTGGCGGCTGCTGTGGCATGTGGTNNTGCCGCAATTGTGGCCTGCCACATTCCTTGCCATTGTGGTGACAGTGATTGGCGCGNTGCGGTCGTTTGATATGATCGCGATCATGACGCAGGGTGGGCCGTACGGATCTTCCAATGTGCTGTCCTACTACATGTACGAGACAGCCTTGTCCGAATATGGTTATGAAATGGGATACGGATCAGCCATTGCCGTGGTGCTGTTCATGATCATGATGGTCTTCATCATTGCCTTCCTGTGGAAAATGTATCAGGACGAAAAGGACTGGCGATAGATGTTCCCGCGTCCNATTGAACACGCGCCAGTATCGCGCCGTATCATCTATCAGGTGATGCTGCCCATCTCGCTTTTTGTCTGGCTGTTGCCGCTTCTTGCGATCTTCATGACNTCCATCCGGTCTGCCAAGGACATCAACTCCGGCAATGTCTTTGGCTGGCCAAGCAGCTTTGACCTGGTCGCAAATTATAGCGGTGTCTTTATCCGGTCCAATGCCGGGCAGTATTTCCTGAATTCGATCTGGATCACTGTGCCGACAGTGGCCCTGTCGATATCACTGGCATGTCTGGCGGGCTATGCGCTGGCAATCTACAAGTTCCGGGCATCAGTACCGCTGTTCTTTCTNTTCATTGCCGGCAATTTCGTGCCGTTCCAGATTCTGATGGTGCCGGTGCGTGAATTGTCCGTGCAGACAGGNCTGTACAACACGGTTACCGGTCTTGTGCTGTTTCATGCGGCCTTCCAGACCGGCTTTTGCACNTTGTTCATGCGCAACTTTATCCGCGCCCTGCCGTTCGAACTGATCGAAAGCGCACGCATTGACGGTGTCAAGGAATGGCACATCTTCTGGTACCTTGTTCTGCCACTGGTCCGGCCAGCCGTTGCGGCGCTGTCCGTGCTGATTTTCACCTTTGTCTGGAATGACTTCTTCTGGGCCACTGTCCTCACACAGGGCGAATCTTCGAAACCGGTGACAGCCGGACTCAATGCCTTGAACGGCCAGTTTGTCAGCAACTGGCATCTGGTTTCGGCCGCGGCCATTCTGGCGGCCATGCCGCCGGTGCTGATGTTCTTCCTGATGCAGAAACATTTCATTGCAGGACTGACCCTTGGTGCGACCAAGGGCTGATGACNAACAGGATCAGATGATATGCCGAAAATTTCCTTCATAGGGGCAGGGTCCACAATCTTTTTGCGTCACATCCTTGGCGATGCGCTGCTGATGCCATTACTGCAGGATGCCGAAATCGCGCTGATGGATATCGATGAAGAGCGGCTTGCCGAATCCGAACTTGTCGCAAGACAGCTTGCAGACACGCTGAAGGTCGGGGCCAGAATCGAGGCCACAACATCACGCAGAGCTGCGCTTGACGGGGCAGATTTTGTTATCCTCTCTGTCCAGATTGGTGGTTACAAGCCCTGCACGGTGACTGATTTCGACATTCCGAAACAATATGGGCTGCGGCAGACCATTGCCGATACGCTGGGGATNGGTGGCATCATGCGCGGGCTGAGAACTGTGCCATTNTTGTGGGATCTGTGCGCAGATATGGCTGAGTTGTGCCCGAATGCACTCATGCTGCAATATGTGAACCCGATGGCGATCAATTGCTGGGCGATCAGTGAGCGCTTTCCCGATATCCGCACAGTCGGACTGTGCCATTCGGTTCCAAACACCGTGTTCGAGCTGACGCATGATCTGGACATTCCGATGGAGGATGTGCGCTACCGTGTTGCCGGCATCAACCATGTTGCCTTTTTCCTGAATTTTGAACNGCGCACGGGTGATGGTGGCTGGCGTGATCTGTATCCCGAGTTGCGCCAGAAATATGCTGACAAGGTGATCCCCAAGGACAACCCGGTGCGGCCACGCTGTCCGAATTTGGTGCGCTATGAGATGATGGACCAGCTNGGATACTTCCTGACAGAAAGTTCTGAACATTTTGCCGAATACTGCCCCTGGTTCATCAAGGATGGACGGGATGACCTGATCGAACGCTATGGCATACCGCTCGACGAATACCCGACCCGCTGTGAAGAGCAGATTGCAGAATGGAATGANCATTTTGCCCGCCTNCGTGCTGGCGAAAAGATGGATATCGTTGCCTCGAATGAATATGCCGCCGTCATAATGAANGCCNAGATGACCGACAGCCCGGCCACGATTTACGGCAATGTCAGAAATAACGGGGTCATCAGCAACCTGCCNTCTGACTGCATCGTCGAGGTGCCTTGCATGGTTGATTCCAACGGCATTCAGCCAACCAGTATCGGGGCACTGCCGCCGCAGCTTGCTGCGATGATGCGCACCAACATCAATGTTCAGGAACTGGTTGTTGCGGCGCTGGTCGAAGAAAATCGTGAACATATTTTTCACGCTGCGATGTTTGATCCGCATACTGCTGCCGAGNTGGATGTCACCCAGATCAGAAGCATGACCAATGATCTGCTGACAGCGCATAGCGATTGGNTGCCCGCATGGACACAGTGACGCGCGGACAGCTGGGAGTTTGCTATTTTCCTGAACATTGGGACGCCGCAGATTGGCCATCCGATGTGGAACAGATGCGCGCGCTTGGCATCGATTTCGTCCGCATTGGTGAATTTTCCTGGGGTGTGACCGAACCTGAGTCCGGCTCCATCAATCTGGACTGGCTGCAGGACATTCTTGATTTGCTGGACAGCCACGACATCAAGGTGGTTCTCTGCACCCCGACTGCGACGCCGCCAAAATGGCTGGTCGACACCATGCCCGATATGCTGGCCACTGGCCNGGACGGNAGTCAGCGCGGCTTTGGATCGCGTCGTCATTACAGCTTTGCGCATATNGGGTACCGGCGCGAATGCGCGCGCATCACCCGCATTATCGCGGCGCAGTTTGGCCAGCATCCTGCTGTCATCGGTTGGCAGACAGATAATGAATATGGATGNCATGATTCAACCCTGTCCTATAGCCCGGTTGATCTGGCCGGTTTTCGTGACTGGCTTGCCCAGCGTTACCAGTCGACTGAACGGCTGAACAGGGCATGGGGCAATGTCTTCTGGTCGATGCAATATCGTCATTTCGACGAGGTTGAGCTTCCAAACCAGACTGTAACCGAAGCCAACCCTGCCCACTGGCTTGATTTTTACCGCTTCACCTCGCAGATGGTGGCTGAATTCAACAAGGTCCAGGTTGATATCCTGCGAGAGCTGTCACCGGGGCGTGACATCATTCATAACTTCATGGGCCGCATTCTGGATTTCGATCATTTCACGGTTGGGGCGCAGCTGGACATTTCGTCGTGGGATTCCTACCCGCTCGGCTTTCTGGACCAACAGCGTGATCTTTTTGATACGCCGCACCGGCTGCATTTTGCGCGAAGCGGGGATCCCGATTTTCAGGCCTTCCATCATGATCTGTATCGCGCCACATCCGGTGGCCGCTGGTGGATCATGGAGCAGCAGCCGGGGCCGGTGAACTGGGCACCCAACAATATTGCGCCCCGCGACGGGATGATAAGCCTCTGGGCGCTTGAAGCCTTTGCCCATGGTGCCGAGGCCGTGAGCTATTTCCGCTGGCGCCAGCTGCCTTTTGCGCAGGAACAGATGCATGCCGGCCTGCTCCGTCCTGACCGCAGCCACGCCGAGGGCTTTGCCGAGGCCGGTGCTGTGGCCGCGCTGATCAGGGACGTCGAATGGCCCGCCACGACAAAGGGTGATGTCGCAATTGTCTTTGACTATGAATCAGCCTGGGCTTGGAAAATTCAGCCACAAGGCGAGCATTTTGACTATTTCAGCCTGGTGTTCGACATCTATCGGGGGTTGCGTCAGCTTGGGCTGTCTGTCGACTTCCTGTCGCCCGCGATGGCAGCCAGCCAGATGGATGATTATGCCATATGCCTTGTGCCGGGTACATTCACTTGTGATGAGGCGCTGGCCGACGCGCTGTCAGCAACATCAAGCCGTGTCATCCTCGGCCCGCGCACCGCATCAAAGACAGGCAATTTTGCGATACCGGACACACTGGCACCGCTGCTGCCTGAAGCCATCAGCCCGGCGCGCATCACCCATGTAGAAAGTCTTGCGGCGGGATTGCATGTCGAGATGAATGACGGGCAGGGGTATGTGCATCGCTGGCGCGAATTTGCCACGCCCGTGGGTGATGCCGCTGTTCTGGCGTCAACGATAGATGGCCGTCCGGCACTGTTACGCCGCGGCCAGCTGGATTATCTGTGCGGTTGGCCGGACCCGCAATGTCTTGACCGGATATTGCGCGATGCCTGTAATGCGGTCGGAATTGCAACGATCGACATGCCCGATGGAATCAGGTTACGGCGCGCCGGCAATAAGGGCTTTGTAATGAATTACGGCGACAATGTCGTTGATCTGACCGCGCTTGCTGACAATATCAGCGTTCTTCATGGCAGTGAAAAAATTCCCCCTTCGGGCTTTGCTATCATCGCATTTGACGCTTCTGCCTGAACAGCAGGCCGTCACGAGGCGATGCTGTCCAGCAACCAGGATCCGGGAACGGCCTGCTGGGCGGCTGCGACAATGTCATCGGCAAGATCCGCAGGTGCAAGACACACAATGCAGCCCCCAAAGCCGGCGCCGGTCAGGCGTGATNCCAATGCGCCAGCGGACAGGGTTGCTTTTACCAGTATGTCCAGCGGGGCGGCTGATACCTCATAGTCCGTCGCCAGCGACTTATGGCTTGCGGTAATCAGTGTTCCAAGCGTGCCTACGTCACCGCTGNCGAGCGCTTGAGCCGCCGCATTCACACGATCATTTTCGCTCAGGACATGCTGGGCGCGTCGCCGCACCAGCCTGTCATCAATATCAGCAATCTGCGCAGTATCCGCATCGCGCAATGATGCGACACCCATCGCTNCAGCCGCTGCCCGGCATTCAGCAACACGTTCATTATAGATGCCCTCGGACAGCTTTCTGCCACTTCCCGAGTGAATAACCAGAAACACATGCCCGGCAGGCAGCGAATGCAGCCTGTAAGACAGGTCGCGGCAATCAAGATGCATGGCTGATCTGGCCTCGCCGGTGGCGCTGACCATATGGTCCATTATTCCGCATTGCAGGCCGATAAAGCTGTTTTCAATTTTCTGCGCCAGCCGGGCCACTGTCTGCGCTGGCGGTGCGGGGATTGAAAATGCAGCGCACAGCGCCCGCACCAGCGCCACGCCAAACGCCGCCGATGAGGATACGCCCGCCCCTTCCGGCACGGTGGATTCTACCAGCAAATCAATGCCGACCTGCGGCACACCGATGTCGGCTGTTACAGCAAGCGCGCCCGCGGCATAGGCCAGCCAGTGCCCCTTCGGCACNGCATCCATTTGTATCTCTGCCTGTCCAAAGGCGCCTGAAAAGCCGTTCAGCAACCTGTCGGGACGGACCCTTATGGCAACCTCTGTCCGGTGGTTCAGAATACAGGGCATGACGAAGCCGTCATTATAGTCTGTGTGATCGCCAATAATGTTCACGCGGCCAAAACCGGTGCCGGTACCATCGGGAACGCCGCCAAANTGCGCGGCAAAACGCGTCCTCAGCNCNTCATCCACGCTGGCCATCCTGCCCGTTCAATATATCGGCCGCCACCTCGGGCAGCAGATCAACAAGAAAAAACCCGGTGAACTGCTCGACACTTGCCAGATATTTCATCTTGTCGGCTGCACGTTTCAGGGGCTGGAAAATAGCGTGGAGGTGAAAACTGTCTGCATAGCCGCGCGGCGCCATCTGCCAGGCAAATGTGTAGGGCATCGGTGCATCGAAAGCGGCGTCCAGCTTGCCAGCNGCGATGCTGACAAGGGCTGCCATATCGGCGCGGGCCTCTGAATCCAGCGCGGCGAGTTCAGCCACCTGNTGATGCGGCGCAATCCAGATTTCNAACGGGTAACGGGCCCAGGGTGGCACAAAGGCAATGCCGCTGTTGTTTTTGGCCAGCACCAGCTGTTCTGGAAGACGGTGCGCCAGACCGNCAAGCGGGTCATCCTTGCAGAACGTGTCGGCTGCCCTTTTGATCCGGTCCGGCACGTGTGGCAACGCATAGATCTGGCCATGCGGATGGTCCAGAGTGACCCCGATTTCACGCCCCCGGTTTTCAAAGGGCATGACATAGGCGATGTCGGCATTCGCCATCAATTCGGTGCAGCGGATGGCCAGCGCATCCAGCAACAGGGCAANTCGATCCGGCCCGACAGTTGACAGGCTGGCCTGATGATCTGCGCTATAGGACACGACCTCGCAGACACCTGTGCCCGGCCGTGTTGCCAGCATCATTTCAGGGGGCGGTCCGGCCTCAGCTGTCAATGCCGCAAAGCGGTTGGTGAAAATGGCCACCTCATAATCATCAACCGGAATATCCGTTTTNAAACCGTCGGATGTCATGGCACATAGCGGACATTCAGCGGCTTGTGGCAAAAAGGTTCTGCCTTGCCGGACAGCTGAATAGGATATCCATTCCCCGGTCANNGGNTGCTGGCGAAAATGNGNTGATCCGCCAGCCACCGANGGCAAGCCTTCAANCAGGCGATAGCTGCGNGCCGACCGGCTGAACAGATATAGCTGACGCCCTTCACCACGCGGCACGGCAGCGCGGTACAGCCCGTCAGCGGCAACAGCAGCAATCGCTGTTGGGCCGTCTTCGTCCGATGGATCGATCATCACAGTCTCAGTTCGCTTGNCCGNTCAAACAGGAAAGCNTCGCCGGGGTCAAACGCAATCCGGGTTGCNCCAATGGATGGCATCTTGGTGTTGTCCCTGACCTCAACCGTGACCGATGTCCCGTCAGCAGTGCTGACATAGGCAAAGGACGTGCCGCCAAGATCCTCGACCAGATCNACATTGACCGCCAGTTTGACCTTGCCNGATGGCGAGATATGTTCGGGGCGAACACCCACCATGACCTTTTCGCTCTCCGGCTTTCTGTCACGCGCCCGCGCCAATGTCAGACTGGTCCCGTCGAACCCGTCGAGCGCCACCTTGAAACCGGTTTTTGTTTCGCTGGTGATCCGTCCCGGCAGGAAATTCATCCGCGGTGAACCAATGAAACCCCCAACAAACATATTGTCGGGATTTTCATACAGACCCTTCGGAGGGCCGACCTGCGCGATCAACCCGTCACGCAGGATCACGATCCGGCTGGCCAGCGTCATGGCCTCGACCTGATCATGGGTGACATAGATCATTGTTGCGCCTAGATCGCGATGCAGCTTGGCAATTTCCAGCCGCATCTGAACCCGCAATTCTGCATCCAGATTCGACAAGGGTTCGTCAAACAGGAATATCTTTGGCTTGCGAACAATCGATCTTCCGATCGCCACGCGCTGGCGCTGGCCNCCGGACAGGGCCTTTGGCTTGCGCGTCAGCANTTCATCGAGCCCNAGAATATCTGCTGCCTGGCGCACGCGTCTGTCGANTTCTGCTGACTCTACCCGGTTCATCTTCAANGCGAAGNCCATGTTGTCATAAACGCTCATATGCGGGTACAGNGCATAGGACTGAAACACCATTGCAACGCCGCGATCCGACGGATCAGAGCTCGTCACATCAACATGATCGATACTNAGGCTGCCCGATGTGACTGTTTCAAGGCCGGCGATCATCCGCAGCAGAGTTGATTTTCCNCATCCCGATGGGCCGACNAAAACGGTNAANTCGCCGTCCTCAACCTCAAGATCGACCCCATGAATGACTTTGGTGTCGCCAAAGGACTTATGTACATTCTCGAGTGTTAGATGAGCCAAGGCACTTTTCTCCAACAGCTTGTGGGCGGGCAGGTCCNTGCGGCAGATGGCATGNCGNGCTCGGCATCTCGACCAANAGCATCACCGCCAAATGTCCNTTTGACCTTCANNATATCCGTCACCCAAGCGTTCCCTTATCGGCTGCTTCCAGCCTGATATTTTACCGTTTAAGCTATAGCAATGCGGCGACGCCAGTGCCACCTGCTTTTCTGCCTGTCGCCGGATAGCGGGCGTAAACCCTGTGGCCCGCCATGTTTGCTTCCTGCGGCGAATATGG
>NYTO01000072.1 GCA_002683535.1 SAR116 cluster bacterium | reverse complement strand
GGTGGCGGTGGCGGTTCAACTGCTGGCACGGGCGGCGGCGGTGCGGTCACGGCGGCTATGTCGAAGGCGTCATCCAGTGTTTCGGCAGCCATATCTGTTGCTGAACCTGCTGCCGCGTCTGGCGCTGTATCAACGGTTGTGTCATCAGCCTGTGCCGGAAGTGCCTTGCGGCTCTGTTTGGTGACCGGCGCCTGCATGGGGGCGGTCCGGTCTGTCGGCACAGGAGCCGGTGCGGCCTCACCATCAGATATGCCGTCACTGCCGGCGGTATCCACGGTGGCCATTCCGGTTGATGTCGTATCAGTGGTTTGCGGTTTGGACGCTTCTGTCGCGGATGCGGGCAGCGCACCGGTTCCGGTGCCGCTGGCAACCGGCGTCGGCGGAAGCGGTGTCTGGCAGGCCGCAAGAAAAAGGCCTGAAGCTGCCATAATAGGTATTGTTAGGCGAGAGAGCATGACAGCATGGCCAGACAAGGAATGGAAACCGGAACGGCGGCACCTTAGACGAGAGTGGCGCGCAGGCAAACAGATTAATCCTGTATCCTGTCCAGTTTCCGGCCAGCTCCCGGCCAGTTCCCGGCCAGTTCCCGGTCTGACCACGCCAGCTTCCCTGTTGCCAGTCCCCTTCCGGCCTGTTTCGACCAGCCGATGCCAGTTACATCTTGCAGCCATGGTTTGACTTGGTTAGGTTCGCGACTTTGTGACCCAAATTCCTGAGGATCCGATGTCGGCGAAGCTGAATGTACTGACCGTTGGTAATGCCATCGTTGATATCTTTGCCCGTTGTGACGATGCCTTTCTGGATCGTCAGGGCATTGGTAAGAGCATGATGAACCTTGTTGATGCTGAACGCTCGGCGCAGCTGTATGGCGCGCTGGACGCGCCGCAGGAGATATCTGGCGGGTCAGCTGCAAATACGGCGGTCGGCATTGTGGCACTTGGCGGAACGGCCGGTTTTTCCGGCCGGGTGCATGATGACACGCTTGGCCACAGTTTCATCGCCGATATCGGGGCTGCCGGTGTGCATTTCGGTGCCAAGGCGCAACCGGACGGATCGCCAACGGCATCATCGATCATTCTGGTAACGCCGGATGCGGCACGATCGATGAATACCTATCTGGGAGCCTGCATCGAATTCCAGCCGGATGATATCAACGAGCAGGATGTTGCGGCTGCCGATATCATCTATCTTGAAGGCTATCTGTTTGATGCCCCGGCTGGCCCGGATATCTTTCAGCGCGCGGCGGCATTGGCAGACCGCCATGACACGCGCATATCCCTGTCGCTGTCAGACCCGTGGTGCGCCGAACGGCACCGTGATGCCCTGTCCACATTCTGCCGTAACCATGTCGATATCCTGTTTGCCAATGAGGAAGAGGCCACCAGCCTGTGCCAGCTGGATGGAAATGCGGCGCGTGATGCGTTATGTGCCGATATGGCAGAAGTGGTCATTACGCGCGGTGCTGACGGGGCGTTTGCAGGGCGCGGCGATGACCGGCACGAAGTTGCCGCGNTGCCGCTGGGCACGGNGACGGATACAACCGGAGCCGGCGACCTGTTTGCTGCCGGTTATCTGTTCGGGCGCACCAACGGATANGGNGTGCGCGAGTCAGGCATCATCGCCAGCATTGCCGCTGGTGAAGTGATTTCACATATCGGNGCNCGCCCGGACCAGAANCTGGCCAAACTTGTNGANNCGGGCCTTGTTGANACGGGTNCCGCCACCGCATCTACAAATTAGNNGATATCGCGTTAGCGAAGCGCCTCNTAGGCGGCAAGTGCCGCTGCCTGTACAAGATCGGTGACCGATGCGCCCATCTGGACGATCTGGAAGGGCCTTTCAGCCCCAAGCATGATCGGCCCGATGACCGATCCTTCGGTCAGATTCTGGATCANCTCNAACGAGATNTTGGCNGAATGCAGCCCNGGCATCACCAGGATATTGGCCGGACCTGACAGGCGACAGAACGGATAGCGCTGCTTCATCAGTTCATAATCAAGCGCCACATCGGCTGACATTTCGCCGTCATATTCGAAATCAGGTGCCCGCTGGTCGAGAATATTGATGGCCTTGCGCGCTTCATCGGCAATTTCAGAACCCGGACTGCCAAAATTGGTGAAGGACAGGATCGCAACACGCGGCGTATGGCCCATCTGTTTTGCCTTGTCGGCAATGGCCTCGGCAATATCGGCAATCTGCGCGCCGTTCGGGCGTTCATGCACGGACACATCACCGATAAAGACNGTCCGCCCGCGCGATACGATCATTGACGTGGCAACAAAGGCCTTGCCGGTCTTTGGCGAAATGGCACGGGTGACATGATCAAAGCTTGGCTTGAAGGACCGCGTAACGCCAGTGACCAGCGCGTCAGCATGCCCCATCAGCACCATGCAGCCGCCAAAGACATTCCGGTCGAGATTGACCATGCGCTGGCAGTCACGCCGCAATGCCCCCTTGCGTTGCAGCCGGTCATACAGGAAATCGATATAGGTNTCNTTATGATCGGAAATNTTGGCGTTGGTGATTGGCAGATCCTCTGCCCCTTCAAGGCCAAGGCGTTCAATCGTCTCGCGAATGCGGTGTTCCCGCCCGACAAGGATCGGATCGCCATAGCCGGCATTGCGGAAAGACAGCGCGGCGCGAATGACTTTTTCTTCCTCGCCTTCGGCAAAGACAACGCGTTTTTTCTGCGCGCTGATCCGGTCAAAGATGCCTTGCAGCGTCGAGGCAGTCGGATCGAGGCGCGCNGACAAATCGCGCTGATAGCGGGCAATATCCTCAATCGGCTTTCGGGCAACGCCGCTGTTCATTGCTGCCTCGGCAACGGCGGATGACACGGCAGAAATCAGGCGCGGGTCAAACGGCGCCGGAATGATGTANTCTTCACCATATTGCAGGGCTTCGCCGCCATAGGCATCAGCCACAGCATCAGGCACATCCTCACGCGCCAGCATGGCGATTGCCTCGGCCGCTGCAATCTTCATCTCCTCATTGATCTTGCTGGCCCGCACATCAAGCGCACCGCGGAAGATATAGGGAAAGCCAAGAACATTATTGACCTGGTTCGGGTAATCGGACCGGCCGGTCGCGATAATTGCATCGGGACGGACGGCCTTTGCNTCTTCNGGCATGATTTCGGGCACCGGGTTTGCCATGGCGAAAATGATCGGCCGGTCAGCCATCGACTGCACCATGTCTGCGCTCAGCGCCCCCGCNACCGACAGTCCAAGGAACACNTNGGCCCCCTTCATGGCATCTTCCAGCGTGCGCGCATCGGTGGGGACAGCATGCGCGGATTTCCACTGGTTCATGGATGTATCGCGGCCTTCATAAATCACCCCGGACCGGTCNACAAGAATCACGTTTTCNTGNGGTACACCCATGGATTTGATCAGCTCGACACAGGCAATTGATGCCGCGCCCGCGCCGTTCGAGACAACTTTGACATCCTTGAAGGNGCGGCCTGTCAGATGCAGGGCGTTGATCAATCCGGCGGCAGCGATGATTGCCGTTCCGTGCTGGTCGTCGTGAAATACCGGAATATCCAGTTTTTCACGAAGCTGCTGTTCAATGATGAAACATTCCGGTGACTTGATATCTTCAAGATTTATGCCGCCGAATGTGGGCGCAAGAAGTGCNACCGTGTCGACAAAGCGGTCCGTGTCATTGGTATCAACTTCNAGGTCCAGCCCGTCNATATCGGCAAATTTCTTGAACAGGACAGCCTTGCCTTCCATCACCGGCTTTGAGGCGGCAGCACCAATATCGCCAAGCCCCAGAACAGCGGTGCCGTTGGAGATTACGGCGATCAGGTTGCCCTTTGCCGTATAGTCGTAAGCGGCATCGGGGTCTTTTTCGATGGCAAGGCACGGGGCTGCCACACCGGGTGAATAGGCCAGCGACAGATCATGCTGGCTTAACAGGGGTTTGGTTGCTGTGATTTCAAGCTTGCCGGGGCGGCCTGTCGCGTGGAAGGCCAATGCCTCCTGATCAAGCTTGTTTTTTTTGCTGCTCATGACACCGTTGTTTTCTTTATTTGTTGTATGGCGACTGTTCATCCGGCGTTGAATCAAATTGCCGGATTTAGATACCATCTCGATTCTGACTTGCTATCATGCCAGTNGAACNTAAAAGGACCGACATGACGNAGTCATTATCAACACCAGCGAGCGCAAAAGTAAAGTCGCTGACGCCGATGATCGCCCAGTATATGAGCGTCAAGTCTGCGCATCCTGACAGCCTGCTTTTCTATCGGATGGGCGACTTTTACGAGATGTTCTTCGAGGACGCGGAAAAGGGTGCCTCGGTTCTGGGTATCACGCTTACCAAGCGTGGCAAATCCGATGGTGATGATATCCCGATGTGCGGGGTTCCGGTGCATTCGGTTGACGGTTATCTGGCGCGTCTGATCGGGGCTGGCCACCGGGTGGCCATCTGCGAGCAGGTTGAAGACCCGGCCGAGCAGAAAAAGCGGGGCGGCAAGGGGCCGCTTCGCCGCGAGGTGATTCGCATCCTGACCCCGGGCACACTGACCGAAGATGATCTGCTGGTGCCGCGGGCCTATAATTACCTTGCTGCGACTGGCCGGTCGGGTGACAGGATGGCGGTGGCGTGGGCGGATATATCGACAGGGGACTTCGCGGTTCAGGAGGTTGACCAGGACCGGTTCGAGGGAGTGTTGTCGATGCTGAATCCGGCCGAACTTGTATGCCCGGCCGGCATTGACTTGCCCGATGCAGTCGCACAACTGGGCATCTGTTGCACCGAGCAGGCACCATCCCTGTTTGATTCCACCGCCGGCAATCGGGCGCTCTGCGATTATTTCGGTACCAGCAGTCTTGACGGGTTCGGGCAATTCTCGCGCGCCATGACAAGTGCGGCAGGGGCGTTGCTAGCCTATATGGACCTGACACAAAAAGGCAACCTACCACGGTTGCGCCCGCTGCAACCAGTCGTGGAAACCGGATATATGGAAATTGATCCGGCGACCCGAAGGTCGCTGGAAATTACCCGCACCTTGTCGGGTGAGCGCAAGGGCAGCCTGCTGTTTGCAATCGACCAGACGGTGACTGCCGCCGGCGCGCGCCTGCTGGCACAGCGTATTGCCGCGCCGCTGGCCGACTCTGCGGCGATCACCCGGCGGCTTGATCTGGTGTCATGGTTTGCTGCTGCGGGTGATCTGTGTGACCAGCTGCGGGTCAGCATGAAAGCCATTCCCGATATCGACCGGGCGCTGTCACGTCTGTCGCTGGGCCATGGCGGGCCGCGCGATCTTGATGCGCTGGCACGCGGCATGCTGGCCGGGGCGGAACTGGTGACCGACGCAGGAAAGGCGCAGCCCGGACTGGCGGCCCCTGAGGATTTGCCAGCGCTGTATGATGCGATCATGGCGGCGGTGCCAGTTGCCGATGATCTGGCCCCGGCGCTGGGCGATGATCTGCCGTTGCTGGCGCGTGACGGCGGGTTTATCCGGCAGGGATATGACAGCGCGCTGGACGAGCTGCGCACCCTGCGTGATGAAAGCCGACGCCTGATTGCGGCCCTGCAACAGGATTATTGCACCTCGACAGGCATTGCATCGCTGAAGGTCAAGCATAACAACGTGCTTGGCTATCATGTCGATGTGCGCAGCACGCATGCCGACAAACTGATGCAGGATGACCGCTTCATCCATCGCCAGACAACGGCGCAGGCGGTCCGTTTTACGACAACCGCCCTTGCCGAGCTGGAGCGTGACCTGTCTTCGGCGGCTGACCGGGCGCTGGCGCGCGAGATCGACATTTTCGACAGGTTGCGGGATACCGCGCTGGCATCAGCCGAAAAGCTTGGCAATGC
>NYTO01000071.1 GCA_002683535.1 SAR116 cluster bacterium | reverse complement strand
CAGGCCAGATACCAGCATTGACGTCGCAACCAGCTTCTGGGTGCCGGGACTGCGCCCCGAGGAAGATGGCGAGGCCGAACGTATTGTCCGTCAGATCACTGGCGACAATGGCGAGCATGTTGTGTCATACGGAACCGAGGCGGGCCAGTTCCAGTCACGCGGTTATTCGGCTGTCATATGCGGTCCCGGCAGCATCGCACAGGCACACCAGCCGAACGAGTTCATCGAGATTGCGCAGTTTGATGCAGGCGCGGCATTTCTTGAAAAAATGATCGGCACAATGGGCACGGCCTAACCGGCGGCCAGCCCCTGCGGCACAGTAAATACAGCCTTGCCACCCAGCAGATACAGCTGCGTGTCAGGGCCGTGCAACAGGGCCAGTGCCGNATCACCCACATCCAGACCNCCTGNAAGCGCACCAAATGCGGGCACCAGCAACCGATGCTGCGTGCANACAAAACAGGCCCGCCGCAGCCGTGCACCGCGATGCCTGATCACNGCCGCCGGGTGATAATGGGCGCTGATTTCCGGCACATCACCCGCCTCTTCCATGATATGGCGGAANGTAATGCCACCCAGCCTGTAAACAGCATGGCTGGTCTGNCCCGGNGGCACNAAATGCGCATCATGATTGCCTTCAACCCAGATTGTCTCCACACCGTCCAGGATCACAGTCAGTCGGTCACGGTCAGTTTGCGCCATCCGGTCCCATGCGNCCNNGTCATGAAACACATCGCCNAGCAGNATCAGCCGCNGGGGGGCAAAGCATGCCACCGCCTCGGCCAATCGACGCAGCGTCTCTGCTGTATCANANGGTGGCAGGAACTGACCCGAACGATGATAGGAACTGGCTTTTTCAAAATGCAGGTCACCGACCACAAGCGTGGCCTGTTCNCGCCAGAACAGCGCGCCGGATGGATGCAGGTCCATCGCGTTTCCGGCAAATTCAATGGATCGATTCGACATTGGCAGCGCGGATGACTTCCTCTTCAAGATCGTGCAGCAGATCGTCATCCTCATCCGAGCGAATGATATTCTCGCGGGTGATCTGCANGATNAGCGGCACCGCCATAGGCGATATCATATCAAGACGCCTGCACACAATGTTGCCATGCAGCTGATGCAGCGTATCGGCCAGCCTGCCAGCATCAATCAGCCCCTGCATGGCATCGCGNCGCACCGCCTGCAGCAGAATATGNTCAGGTTCATGGCGACGCAGCACGTCATAGATCAGGTCTGATGAAAACAGAATTTGCCGGCCCGTCTTCACCTGACCCGGATGGCGGCGNTCAACAAGCCCGGAANTAATCGCCGCATCACGGAACAGGCGTTTCAGCAACGGCGTATCCTGCAGCCATTCCTCAAAATCATCGACCATGATATCAGGATCAAGAAGCGGTCCGACATCTTCTGGCGGCGTTAGCGACCAGACGGACAGCGCATAATCCGTCATCGAGAATCCCAGCGGGCGCAAACCTTCACGCTTCATCCGTCGCAGCAACAGGAATCCCAGCGTCTGATTGGCATTGCGGCCAGCAAAACTGTAGATCACGGTGTGGAATCTTCCACGATGCGGGAATATTTCAACCAGCAGGGTCGTGTCATCAGGCAGCGTCGAACGATCATCATGCAGGCGCAGCCAGTCGCTGATCTGTTCGGGCAAATCCTGCCAGTTGTCCCGTGCGCCGATCAGCCGACGCACCGCCTGTGACAGATTGCTGGACAAAGGCAGACGCCCGCCGCCATAGCTTGGAATCTGTGCTTCACCGCCCTTGCCGCGCGANACCATTACCGCTGCGTTTGCAATCCCCTCGAAGGTCAGCACCTGCCCNCCAAACAGGAATGTGTCACCGGGGGACAGATTGACGACAAAGTTTTCTTCGATACTGCCCAATGTGCGGTTGCGCAGTTTCACCTTCATCATCGGTGATTCAACAATGGTGCCGATATTCATCCGGTATTGTCTAGCCATCCGCGCCTCGCGCAGCACGATGCTGCCATCCTTCAGCGTTGCCAGCCGGTTATATTGCGGATANGCCTGCAGNGCGTACCCGCCATTTGTCACNAACGCCAGGATGTCATCAAATTGCGGGCGTGTTATGTCGGCATAGGGCGCAGCGCTGACCACCTCGGCAAACAACGCATCGGCAAAAAAGGGGCCGCTGCAGGCAACGCCGAACACATGCTGTGCCAGCACATCATAACCACCCTGACGAAACGCTGCCCCGTCCAGATTGTGATCGGCAATCTCGGCTTGTGCTGCGACACATTCAAGGTATTCAAACCGGTTGGTCGGCAGCAATATCGCCCGGCTTGGTTCATCAAGGCGGTGATTGGCGCGCCCGACGCGCTGCAGAAGACGGCTGACCCCCTTTGGGGCACCAACCTGGACCACCAGATCGACATCTGCCCAGTCCAGTCCCAGATCAAGCGAGCTTGTCGCCACCACACAATCCAGACCACCGGCCGCCATGCGCGCCTCAACCTTGCGGCGCAATTCACGTTCCAGCGACCCGTGATGAACGGCAATACGAAGATTGCAATCATTCAGCTGCCACAATTTCTGAAAAATGAACTCTGCCTGCGCGCGGGTATTGACGAACACCACACTCATCCTGGCATCGGCAATGGCAGCATACAGCTCGGGCAGCGCGTGACGCGCCATATGTCCCGACCATGGAATACGATTGTCGGTCTGCAGGATATTGATCTGCGGGGGCACCGCCTGCGCCGCCGTCACGATCTGTCCGCCATCGCGGCACAGCCAGTTCCGTGCGGCATCCGGCTTGTCGATTGTCGCCGAAAGCCCAACCCGCACAGCTGCCGGTGCCAGCGCGGCCAACCGCGCCAGCCCCAGGCTGAGCAGATCACCCCGCTTGTTGTCGAAAAAGGCATGCAGCTCATCAATGACGATATATCGTAGACCGGCAAAATAGGCAGATGCATCCTCATAGGACAGCAGCAGCGCCAGCGATTCCGGCGTTGTCATCAGAAAGTCAGGGGGCTTTGTCTTTTGTCGCTGCCGGCGCGATGACGGCGTGTCCCCGGTCCGTGTCTCAAAACTCACTGGCAGGTCCAGCGCCTCAATGGGGGCAGCGATGTTGCGATGCACATCAACAGCCAGCGCTTTCAGCGGCGAGATATAGAGCGTATGCAACGTGCCATCCGACCCGCGCTCGGCAATATCGAGGAAGGACGGCAGAAAACCGGCCAGCGTCTTGCCGGCGCCGGTCGGCGCAAAGACGATCACATCCTGCCCGCCAAGCGCCGCATCTGCCGCCGCAACCTGATGCGCAAACCATGACCAGCCGCGCGCGGCCAGCCAGCCTGTCAGCGGGTGCGATTGGAGACGCGCCCCGACGTTCCTATATTCATCATCATGAAGTGGCTGAACCATGAACTCTATATAGAGCCGATTGACACCTATATCGACCCGGTACGACCGGTGCAGCGTGCGATCATTACGCACGGGCATGCCGACCATGCGCGCGCCGGGCATGCAAAAGTGCTGGCCACACCACAAACCATAGACATCATGAAAGCGCGATATGGCGCAAAATGTGCCGGCAGCTTTCAGCCGCTGGCCTTCGGCACACCGCTGCAGATCGACAGTGTGACTGTCACCCTGTTTCCGGCCGGGCATATTCTGGGCAGCGCACAGGTGTGTCTTGATTATAACAGCCAACGCGCGGTGGTGACCGGTGATTACAAGACACATGCCGACAGCACGGCGCAGGCGTTCGAGCTGGTGCCATGCGATTTGTTCGTGACCGAGGCCACCTTCGGGCTGCCTGTATTCCAGCATCCTGATCCGCACAGCGAAATGGTCCGTCTTCTGGAATCGATTGCCGCACAGCCGGATCGCTGTCATGTCATCGGGGCCTATGCGCTGGGCAAGGCGCAGCGGGTTATCAAGCTGCTGCGCGAGGCCGGCCATGATGCCCCTGTCTATCTGCATGGCGCACAAGAAAAATTATGTGCCTATTATCAGGCACAGGGCATTGATCTGGGAGATCTGCGCAAGGCGCTTGACCGTGACAAGGACAGCTTTCGCGGACATGTGGTCGTCGCCCCGCCATCGGCCCTGCGGGATCGCTGGTCGCGCCGCCTGCCCGATCCGGTGGTATGTCAGGCATCCGGCTGGATGACAATCAAGCAGCGTGCCAAGCAAAGCGGGGTCGAACTGCCGCTGGTAATTTCCGATCATGCCGACTGGAATGAACTGACCGGCACCATCAGCGCCACCGGGGCCGAGACCGTGTGGGTCACGCATGGGCGCGAGGATGCGCTGGTGCATTGGTGTCGCCAGCGCGGGCTTGATGCCGAACCACTGTATCTTCAGGGCCGTGAAGAGGACAGCAGCAATTGAAGGGCTTCGCCAGTCTTCTGGAAACGCTGATCCTGACCCCCTCCCGCAATGCCAAGATTGCGGCCATGGCACAATATTTTCAGGACACGCCCGACCCTGACCGCGGCTATGCGCTGGCTGCGATCACCCGCGATCTGACACTGGCCAACCTGAAACCGGCCGGGCTGCGTGCGCTGGTAGCCGATCGTGTTGATCCCGATCTTTTTGCCATGTCTTACGACTATGTTGGCGATATGGCCGAAACAATCTCGCTGATCTGGCCTGAAGCTGATCCTGTAGACGCGAAAAAATCCCCACTTCCGGGTGTCGCCGCCTTTATCGCCGATGTCGAGGCCACCCCGAAAGCTGCACTGGATGCCTATATGGCCCGGCAACTGGACAATGCGTCGGCAAATGAACGCTGGGCGATGATCAAGCTGGCAACAGGCGGGCTGCGAGTGGGCGTATCGGCGCGCCTTGCCAAGACGGCGCTGGCGCAATATGGCGGACAGGATCTGGCAGAGATTGAAAAGATCTGGCATGGGCTGGACATTCCCTATACCGGGCTTTTCGCCTGGCTGGATGGCACTGGCGACAAGCCACAGATTGCCGCTGGCAACGTTTTCCATCCGATGATGCTGTCCAACCCCATTGATTCTGACCGCGATTTCAATCGCCTTGAAGCGGCAGACTATGATGCCGAATGGAAATGGGATGGCATACGTGTCCAGCTGGTATTTGGGGCTGAAACCAGTGGTGATGGCCCAGACGGTCTGCCAGCGGGGCGGATGTTTTCACGCACCGGCGATGATATTTCTGCCGCTTTTCCCGATGTCACCACATCCTTGCGCGGACAGGCAGTGCTGGATGGTGAATTGCTGATCGGTGCCCCGCCGGACCGTGAATCCGCAGCAGATCGCGGCGATCAAATCCTGTGCGACCCGCAGCCCTTCAACCATCTGCAACAGCGGCTGAACCGAAAAAAGGCTGCAAAGACGCATCTTCAAGATTTGCCGGCCTTTGTACGGGTCTATGACATGCTGTTTGATGGCGCGACAGATATCCGCGACCTGCCCCTTGTTGACCGCCGCGACAGGTTGGCCAGCTTTCTGCAACAGCATGACAATCCGCGCCTTGACCTGTCAGAAACACTGGCATTTGACAGCTGGCCGGCACTGGCAGTGCTGCGTGATACGGGCACAGACAAGTTTGGTCATGAGGGGTTGATGATCAAACAGCGCAACAGCCTCTATATTGCTGGCCGGCCAAAGGGCCCCTGGTTCAAATGGAAGCGCGACCCACGGGTGATTGATACGGTGATGATGTATGCCCAGCGCGGCCATGGGCGGCGCAGTTCCTTCTATTCGGACTTCACCTTTGGCATCTGGAAAGGCAATGAGATTTTGCCCGTCGGCAAAGCCTATTCAGGGTTTACCGATGATGAATTGCGCGAACTGGACAAATGGGTGCGTGCCCACACAACCAACCGCTTCGGACCGGTGCGGGAAGTGGAAAA
>NYTO01000070.1 GCA_002683535.1 SAR116 cluster bacterium | reverse complement strand
ATGCCAGGCTGCTAACAGCACCTGCCGGTGAAAATACGGTGCGCTTTCTACCGCCCCTGATTATCAGTGAAGACGAAATCAGACACGCGGCAGATGTTTTCGAGACAACACTGGCGGCGGCGCAGCCGGCAATGGATACATAAAATGAGACATTTTCTTGATATTCGTGACCTGAGCACAGACCAGCTTGGTGCGCTTCTGGAGCATGCTGCCGAAATGAAGCAAGCGCAGAAGGCAGGACGTGCGCAACCGCAACCCCTTGCGGGCAAATCGGTGGCGATGATTTTCGAAAAACAGTCGACACGAACCCGCCTGTCATTCGAGGTGGGTATCAGCCAGCTGGGCGGGCAGCCGATCATGCTGTCGGCCAGTGACATGCAGATTGGACGCGGCGAGACCATGCAGGACACGGCGCGCGTCATGTCACGATATGTCGATGCAATCACCATCCGCTGTTTCCAGCATGAAACCCTGACCAGCCTTGGCGAACATGCCAGCGTGCCGGTGATCAATGCGCTGACCGAACGGTCGCACCCGTGCCAGATTCTTGCCGATCTGCAAACCATGATCGAACGTCATGGCGCGCTGGACGGGCAAATTGTCACCTGGGTTGGTGATGGCAACAATGTCACCACAAGCTGGATCGAGGCTTCTGCCCGTTTTGGCTTTCAGCTGCGCATTGCCTGCCCGCAGGCCTATACCCCGCCGGCAGAATTGCTGGCATGGGCGCGCGGTGAGGGTGCCGATATCGTGCTGTATGACAACGCTGAAGAGGCTGTTACAGACAGCCAGACAGTGGTGACCGATGTCTGGATATCGATGGGTGATGACGAAGGCAGCCGGGCCACCGACTTTCAGCCATTTCAGGTGACCGGCGATCTGATGAAGCGCGCTGCCGGTGACGCGATCTTCATGCATTGCCTGCCGGCCTGGCGCGGCATGGAGGTCACTGCCGACGTGATTGACGGTCCGCAATCTGCGGTCTTTGACGAGGCGGAAAACCGCCTGCATGCCCAGAAGGCCGTTCTGTCCTGGTGTGTGGCGGGCAACTGACNGNCCTGCTGGNGTCACANGTCGCCANCGGGCGGGNATATGTACGAAGATTTTTTGGATCNCCANGCAGGAGCACATGATGGCATCAATTATTGATCCCTTGGCCGGACGGCAGATTCTGCCTTTCTATCTTGTTGGCGAGACCGGAGCGGCACCTGTGGTACGAGGTCGTATCGCCTCTGTTGGCGGNGCNGCCACCTCAATCCTTGAACGCCATGCCTATCCCTTTGCGGTTGCCAGTCTGCAGGCNGAGGCGCTTGCCATTGCCGCCTGTCTGTCGACCTTCATGAAATTTGACGGGGTGTTCACCCTGCAGGCCAAGGGTGACGGGTTCGTGAAAACANTGCTGGCAGACATGACATCGGACGGTGCGATGCGCGGCTATACAGCCTTTGATCGTGATGGCACCGTGCCNGTGGCAGATGATGTGGCAGACAGCATGCCGGCCAGTGTGCCTTCATTGCTTGGCAGCGGGTATGCCGCCTTTACTGTCGATCAGGGCACCGAAAACGGGCGCTATCAGGGTATTGTNGAACTGGCCGGTGACACNTTGAGNGATGCGGCGCAGGCNTGGTTTGCCAATTCCGAGCAGGTTGAAAGCGCCATTGTTGCGGCGGCCGGATGCCGGGACGGTGTATGGACAGCCACCGCGCTGATGTTGCAGCGTGTCGCTNGCGATGGCGGGACTGCGGCCGGAAGTGCCGACAAGGATGCCGACAAGGCAGCGCAGGATGATCTGTGGCATACGGCCCGCACCCTGATGGAATCGGTGCGCCGCGATGAACTGGTGGACCCGTCACTCNATCCGTCAACTTTGGTGTTCCGGCTGTTCAACACGCTGGAGCCCCATGTAGCNCCNGCCGAACCTGTGGTGGACAAATGTCGGTGCAGCCCGGAAAAAGTGACCGCAGTTCTTGACCAGATGCCAGCCGAGGAACTTGTCGATCTGGTTGCCGACAGTGGCATGATCGAAGTGACNTGCGAATTCTGCAAGACAACACGTGCGATCNCCCCGCCTGCCACGCGNCACTGATCACCATTCTGCANAAANCATCAGCTGATCAGAATGACCGGGATGACTGCCGGTGCCACAATCATGCCGTGTTCTNTTCATAATGTAACAGGGTNGGATATGCACAGCGGCACAAACACAGCCCTGAAAACGGAGATGAAGTCAGATGAATCGTCTTGTTCCTCGCCTGACCCTGTCCAGCAGGNTGCTGTTTGGCGTTCTGCTATGNGGTGTTCTGCTNTCCGGGTGCGGCGCGACCTCTGCACCGCCTGNGCCGGTGACGATAACCTCTGAGATCTTTTCGCCCCTGTCGGTCAATGCCCGCAAGCTGACAATTGTCGAGAATTGGCAGATGCCGGTGACCGCACCCTATGTGGGGCACCGCCAGACACCGTATCCAAGCAATCTTGTGTCAAGCTGGGCATCGACAGTTCTGGTGCCGGCCGGTGGCAGTGGCGAGCTGATNCTCGATATCAGCCGCGCAGCTGTGACGCAGGAAAAGCTGGTGCGTGAAGACAGCCTTACAAAGACATTGACCGATGAACAGGATGTGCGTGTCCGCGTTGAACTGGAAGCNCAGCTGATGTGGCTGCAGCCGGTTGGAGATGCGCAGGCGCGGATCACATTATCAGCTGTGCATTCCGCTACTGTGGCCGAGTCGGCAACAGCGAATGATGTGCAGGCGGCCATCAATGACAGTTTGCAGGCGGCACTGGCAGCGCTTGACATGCAGGCACGTACCGAGCTTGCGAAGGTCGACAATATTGTTCTGCAATAGGCGGGTTGGTGGCAGACCGGTCGACTAGCGCCGCCAGAACCCCGGGTTCAGCATCACCAGCACGGTGAACAATTCCAGCCGGCCAAGAAGCATGCCGAACGACATGATCCATTTGGCAGCATCCGGCAGTGACGCGAAATTCCCCTCAGCACCAATCAGGTTGCCAAGGCCCGGCCCGACATTGCTGATGGAGGTGGCCGCGCCAGACAGCGCCGTGATGAAATCAAGGCCAAGCGCGCCCAGCATGATTGCCAGCAACACAAAGCAGATGATGTAGAGATAAAAGAACCCCATGACCGAATCCATGACTTCGTTGGATACGGGCCGCCGGTTGTAATAGGCAAGGATCACGGCATGCGGGCTGAGCAGTCTGCCGATCTGCACCCGCGCTGTTGTTGCCAGTACCTGCAGGCGGAACATCTTGATCCCGCAGGTGGTCGACCCGCCGCATCCGCCAACAAACATGCTGATCAGCAACAGCGTTGAGGCAAAACCGCCCCAGGCCGAGAAGTTGGCACTGCCATAGCCTGTGCCCGTCATGATGGAGACAGCGTTGAAGCTGGCCTCGCGGATCGCGACGGACACCGCCATGCCGGCACTGCTGAGATGCCAGATCAGCACGGATACGACAAATGCCAGCAAGGCCAGGAACCAGCGCACTTGCGGGTCTTGCAACAATGGCCGCCAACCGCCGCGCACCATCGCCAGATAATGTGCAAATGGCAGGCTGCCGACGATCATCCCGCCAATAATGATCCATTCGATGGCCACTGAATCAAAAGCGGCAATGGAAGCCGTTTTGGTTGAATAGCCACCGGTGGCAATGGTTGTCATCGCATGGGCAATGGCATCAAAATTGGACATCCCGGCAATCGACAGCATAATCGCCCAGATGGCTGTCAGGCAGGCATAGACCAGCCCGATACCGCCGGCAAGCTGTGCGGCGCGCGGCACGACCTTGTCCGCGCTTTCATAGGACTCGGTGCGGAACAGCTGCATGCCACCAACCGAGAGCATCGGCAGCACGGCCATCGCCATCACGATAATACCGACACCGCCAAGCCATTGAAGAAGGGCGCGCCAGATCAGGATCCCGGGTGATGCTTCTTCGATTCGTTCCAGTACGGTTGACCCGGTGGTGGTAATGCCAGACACGGATTCGAAAATGGCGTCCGTCGCGCTCAGCTGCAATTCGCTGAACATAAAGGGCAGGGCCCCGAACAGGCCGATTGAAATCCATGATCCGTTGGTCAGCAGAAACGCCTGGCGCAGGCCAAGGTCAAACCCGTCACGCTGCGTTGTGGCCAGCCAGACCGATATACCGACAAAGGCCGTCAGAAGCGACGATAACGCAAAGACCTGCCAGTCCGGTGAACCGAAATACAGATCAAAGCACATCGGGATCAGCATGGCTGCTGCCAGAATGGTAGTCAGCAGGCCAAGAATGTTCAGTACCGGTGACAGGACCATCCGAAATCCACCTGTTTTCGATCAGTGAAGCCGGATGATATATATCATCTGCATCGTCAGTCACGGACTTTCTGCGTCACCCGCCGGTCAAGACATCTGATATCGGGGCCAACGCCGCTGCGCCGTCACCCCATCCTGATCTGGTCAAGAAAGCGGTTGCGCAGCGTATCATCGCTGTCAAAGGCACCGGTAAAGCGCGATGTTACCATCGACACACCATCCTTGCGGACGCCGCGCGTCGTCATGCATTGATGCTGGGCATCGATCATCACGGCAACGCCGCGCGGCTGCAGAACCGAATGGATACAGGCAGCCACCTGCGCGGTCAGCGTTTCCTGCGTTTGCAGGCGGCGGGCGTAACTGTCCAGAACGCGGGCCAGCTTTGATATGCCAACAACGCGGCGGTGCGGCAGATAGGCGATATGGGCAACGCCCAAGATNGGCACCATATGATGNTCGCAATGGCTTTCCAGCTGAATNTTCCGCAGCATCACCATGTCGTCATAGCCNTCGACTTCCTCAAAGGTGCTGGACAGATAGGCGGCGGGGTCTTCGGCATAGCCCGAGCAGAATTCTTCCCAGGCCCTGACAACACGCGCGGGTGTNTCGCGCAAGCCTTCGCGCGACGGGTCTTCGCCAAGCCAGCGGATCAGCAGGTCGACCGCTGCTTCGGCTTCGGCACGTGTGGGGCGGATGGCAGTCAGATCGGCTGTTGGTTTGTCTGCTGCGGTGAGGCTGTTGTCATTGGGTGTCATCGCCGGTCCTCGCAATGGCGCAAAAGAGCGTGCGCAATAGCCCGCAACACTCTTTGGTCTGTCTCGCCTATATGGAGATAAAATCAGTGAAACGCAACAGTTTAGGCGCATCTGTCACATGGCTGTTTTCAGGCTGCCATTGGGCTGGNGGCGGCGCGGGCAGNAAGGTTCCTTTTGCAAGCTGGCTGGGAAGTCGCTAGCATGGCGCCATGCGGGTGTAGCTCAGTTGGTAGAGCGCGAGCTTCCCAAGCTCGAGGTCGCGGGTTCGAACCCCGTCGCCCGCTCCAGTTCTGGTCAGCCGGGACCCTTGCCAGATAGCGGGAACAGCGCATAAAAAAAGGCGGGGTATTCCCCGCCTTTTTCGAATGTTCCAGATACCAGTCAACAAGCGCTGACAGCGCGCTTGGCAATCTCGCCAACAAGATGCGCGCGATAGTCACCAGACGCGTGGATATCGCTGATCATGTCATCCGCATCGGTACCAACACCATCCAGCGCAGTTGCGCTGAAGCTGCCGTTCAGTGCCGATTCCATAGCATCATGGCGAAACACACCATCACTNCCGGCGCCGGTTATGGCCACACGTGCGCCACCGCCACTGCTGGCAACGAACACACCAACCATGGCATAGCGTGATGCCGGATTGGGGAACTTGACATAGGCAGCCTTGTCCGGCTTTGGAAAGCTGATCGCGGTGATCATCTCATCCTCATCAAGCGCGGTCTCGAACATGCCGGTGAAGAAATCATCAGCACCGATGTCACGCTTGTTGGTGTGGACAGTGCCACCCAGCCCCAGAACAGCTGACGGATAGCAGGCAGACGGGTCGTTATTGGCCACCGAACCGCCNATGGTGCCNCGATTGCGCACCTGCCGGTCGCCGATCCCGCCTGCGAGTGCAGCCAGTGCCGGAATGGCCGACTGCACAACAGCTGATTCGGCAACATCTACATGCCGCGTCATCGCACCAATCTTNATGGCATCGCCTGTATCCTCGATACCGGCAAGNCCACAATCGGCAAGATCGACCAGTGTTTCAGGGCTTGCAAGACGCTGCTTCATNGTTGGCAGCAATGTCATGCCGCCNGCCAGCAGCTGGCCACCATCGGCCAGCTTTGAAGCCGCATCTTCGGTTCCCGATGCTCTCATATAGCTTGTATTATGCATGGTAAGCCTCCCTTATTCTGCNGCTTGCGCCCGGGCGTCATTTATGGCGCGCCAGACTTTTTCCGGTGTTGCCGGCATTTCGATATCGGTCACACCAAGTTCGGCCAGTGCATCCACAACAGCGTTGATCACCGCNGGCGGNGAGCCGATTGCGCCGNCCTCACCACANCCTTTCACGCCAAGNGTATTATGCGTGCAAAGTGTTGATTGCTGTCCAACCTTGAAGCTTGGCATATTGTCAGCACGTGGCATTGTGTAGTCCATGTAGGACCCCGACACCAGCTGGCCATTTTCATCATAGACACAGTTTTCAAGCAGTGCCTGGCCGATGCCCTGGGCAAGACCACCATGAATCTGGCCTTCGACGATCATCGGGTTGATGACGCGCCCCACATCATCCACAGCAGCAAAATTGACTACGTCGACAACACCTGTCGTCGGATCAATTTCAACTTCGCAGATATGCGTGCCACCCGGATAGGTGAAGTTTGTCGGATCATAGAACGCCTTTTCATCCAGTCCCGGCTCAAGTTCCTCATGCGGGAAATTGTGCGGCACATAGGCTGCAAGTGCGACCTCGCCAAATGCCATGGACTTGTCGGTACCGGCAACGGTGAAGCTGCCATTCTCGAAAGTCACATCAGCTTCTGAGGCTTCCATGATATGCGCGGCAATCTTCTTTGCCTTGTCGATCACCTTGTCCATTGCCCGGACAATGGCCTCGCCACCAACGGCAAGCGAGCGCGACCCATAGGTGCCCATCCCGAACGGGATATTGCCGGTGTCGCCATGGCTGATTTCGATCTGGTCGATATCTATGCCAAGCCGTTCAACCACAAGCTGGGCAAATGTCGTCTCATGACCCTGACCATGGCTGTGTGATCCGGTGAAGATTGTGACTGACCCGGTTGGATGGACGCGCACTTCGGCACATTCAAACAAACCGGCGCGTGCCCCAAGCGATCCGACAACCGCAGATGGTGCAATGCCGCAGGCCTCGACATAGGTCGAATAGCCGATGCCACGATATTTGCCGTTCTTTGCGGATTCTGCGCGGCGAGCCTCAATGCCATCGACATCTGCCATTTTCATGGCTGAGTCCAGTGTCGCCCCATAATCACCCGAATCATACTGCAACGCGACAGGCGTCTGGTATGGAAACGCATCCGGCTGGATAAAGTTCTTGCGGCGGATGTCGGTCTGGCTCATGCCCATTTCGCGCGCGGCCCGATCGACAAGCCTTTCCAGAAGATAGGTTGCTTCAGGACGGCCTGCACCACGATATGCATCCACCGGCACCGTGTTGGTGAAGATGGCTTTCACGTTGCAGTGAATTGCCGGGGTTGTGTAAACACCGGCCAGCAGCGTGGCATACAGATAGGTTGGAACCGCGGTTGCGAAGGTCGACAGATAGGCACCCATATTGGCCAGTGTTTCCACTTTCAGTGCCAAAAAATTGCCATCAGCATCCATTGCCAGTTTGGCGTTGGTTATGTGATCACGGCCATGCGCGTCCGACAGGAATGCCTCACTTCGGCCAGATGTCCATTTGACCGGGCGGCGCACCTGCTGTGATGCCCATGTCACAATGGCTTCTTCTGCATAGTGGTAGATTTTTGATCCAAAACCACCGCCTAC
>NYTO01000009.1 GCA_002683535.1 SAR116 cluster bacterium | reverse complement strand
TTCATGCTACAGTCTTAACGCAGCACAAGCACTCATCACCACCAAAAAAATGTACCGCACTTGCGGTTGCCAGATCACTTGCAGCGGTCCCGACTGCGCAGGACACCCTGCTTCGCCCCGCATGTCAGTCATGCGGCCAAACGTTTTGTCTCGCCTCAAAACATTACCAACATCTAGGCTCGGCTTCCGGGAAATCCGCGTGAGGATGCAGCCAATGAGAGACGGCGTGGTCAAAAAAAACGCCCTGAAAGGCCTTCTTGCCATCGGTATGGCGGCCTTTCTTTTTGGCGCTGCCGGCGCGTTGGCCAAAATGCTGTTCACAGCCGACATATCCCCCGTCGACCTGACGGCAATCCGTGCCATTGTGGCCTGCGCGCTGTTCGCTGTGTTTCTGATGATCACATCGCGTCAGACGTTGCGCCTGACCAGAGATGCCCTGCCCTTGCTGCTGGCGTCAGGTATTGCCTTTACCGCAGTAAATGTCAGCTTTTATCTTGCGATCAGCAAGATCAACGTGGCCGCCGCGATCACGCTGGAATACACCGCGCCGCTATTTGTGCTGGTACTTTCGGTGCTGCTCCACAAACGCAGCTTGAGCTGGAGGGACGTCAGTACGGTCGGGATTGCGATCATCGGCTGTTTTCTTCTGACCGGCACATCAACAGCGGTCTTCAGCCTGTCATCGGGCGCATTGTGGGGATTGTTCTGCGGCTTCAGCTTTGGTGTGGCCAACATGATCGGCAACGCATGCAGCGCACGTGGCATCACGCCGGCAAACGTGACATTTTACTCTTTCCTTGTCAGCGCATTCATCTGGTTGCCAGCACTGCCCTTCCTGTCGGTGTGGCAGATCAAGGCTGATCTTGAAACCCTGTCACTGATCGGCTTCATCGCTGTGGTGGCGACAATCATCCCCTATTGGCTGCTGATGTATGGTTTGCGCCATGTTGATGCCCTGCCTGCCACAATTGTCGGCATGCTTGACCAGGTTATAGCGAAATTGTTTGCCTTTATCCTGATTGGTGAGACGCTGACAGGCGGGCATATGGCTGGTATCGCACTGATCCTGCTCGCGATCATGTTTCTGACCAGATCTCAGGGCGAGGAACCATGACATACGCCATATGTCTGCCTCATACGGCATGATCATTATCAGAAAATGACATGAAAAAAGGCGGCCCGAAAGCCGCCTTTCCAAACATCGTGATCCGCGTCAGCGCGAATAATATTCGACAACCAGATTAGGTTCCATCTGCACCGGGTACGGCACTTCATCAAGGCCGGGGATGCGGACAAATTTGGCAGTGAACTTGTTGTGATCTGCATCGACATATTCGGGCACATCGCGCTCAACCGATCCCATCGCCTCAAGAACGGCAGGAATGTTTTTGGCTTTTTCTTTCAGCGCAATCTCGTCACCCGGACGCAACAGAACTGACGCAATGTTGCAGCGCTTGCCATTCAGCAGCACATGGCCGTGATTGATGATCTGGCGCGCCGCGAACACGGTCGGCACCATCTTCGAGCGATACAGGACCGCATCGAGGCGCGTTTCCAGGATACCGACAAGGTTCTGGCCGGTATCGCCCTTCAGGCGCGTGGCCTTCTGGTAATATTTCTTGAACTGCTTCTCGCCGATATTGCCGTAATAGCCCTTCAGTTTCTGCTTGGCCATCAGCTGCACACCGAAGTCAGTCGGCTTCTTGCGGCGCTGACCATGCTGGCCGGGACCATATTCACGTGAATTGAGGGGAGATTTCGGACGACCCCACAGGTTTACACCCAGACGGCGGTCAATCTTGTGTTTGGCGGAATGCCGCTTGTGGTCAGACTTGGCCATAGATGGCTCCTAACATGTCTTCAGATACGCCAATAGCGTAATCCTTTGTGGCCCGGTAGGGTTCCGGCCTTGCGGCTGAACCGGCATCGCACCCCGCTGGTGCAATCCACGTTCCCGGGAATGGGCGGAAACTATGCATCAGCGGCAAGTCTGTCAACCAGATTTGTTGCGATTGCGTGTCTTGGTCAATGCCTGAATGACCCCATGCAGGGTGCTGATCTCCTGGCTGGACGGCGCGGCCCGCGCAAATAACGCGCGCAGATTGCGTTTTACCGCAGGTGCCATCTCCGGCGAGATAAAAAAACCGCCGGCATCCAGCTCTGCCTCAAGTCGCTGGTGAAACCTGTCACGCTCCTGAATGCTGGCCGGCGCATCCCGGCGGGGCTCATGGGCAGATTCATGCAGCAAAACACTCTTTGTCTTGCTGGTGGCGCCCTGTGCTGTCTGCCCGTCATCATATGCCGCTGCCAGCGCTGTCACGCGCCATTCCCACGCCATCAGCAGCACTGCCTGCGCCAGATTTAGCGACGGATAGTCCGGGTTCAGCGGCGCAGTAACAAGGCAGTCTGCAAGGGCAACATCATCATTATCCAACCCCGATGCCTCTGGCCCGAACATCAAGCCGCTGCGCCCGCCATGATCCAGAATTTCGAAACTTGTCTGGCGCGGGTCGGCATAGCGGACCGGCAAATCGCGGCGACGCGCCGACAAGGCTGCCAGAAACCCGATATCATGCGCAGCGTCACCAACAGTATCATAGACCGTGGCATTCTCGATGATGCTGGCCCCACCTGCCGCCATGGGCAAGGCAGCCGGGTTCGGCCAGCCATCGCGCGGGGCCACCAACCGCAGATCATGTAGCCCGCAATTCATCATCGCGCGCGCCGCAGCACCGATATTCTCGCCAAGCTGGGGTCGCACAAGAATGGCAACCGGAGGAGCCGTATTCGCCATCGCCTCAGGCTGCTGCAGGACCGGCGATCCCGTCCCGTTGCAGCTTCCAGATCATGCCGTCACCAAGCGCCACAACCGAGGCATCGATGATATTTGTCGACAGGCCGACGGTGCGCCATGTGGTGCCGTCAGGGGTCCGGAATTCAATCATCACGCGGGTAATGGCACCGGTGCCGGACTGGCCATCTCGCGCATCGAGAATGCGCACCTTGTAATCAACAAGCTCCACCTCCTCAAGCGCGGGATAGGCCGTTGAGAGCGACTTTCGGATTGCTGTATCGACCGCATTGACCGGGCCATTGCCGACTGCCACCTCGTGAAAGATCACATTGCCGACGGTGATTGTGGCTGTTGCCTCTGATTCCACGATCAGTTGCCCGCGCGCATTGAAACGGCGCTCATCCATCACGCGAAAGCGCCCGATGGTAAAATATTCCGGCACCTCGCCAAGCGTGCGGCGCGCCAGCAATTCGAAACTGGCCTCTGCGGAATCAAAGGCCCAGCCTTCATATTCGCGTTCTTTGACCTGCGCAATCAGCTTGTCCAGCCGGCTGTCACTGGCATCAATCTCGATCCCGAATTCAGCAAAGCGCGCCATCATATTGGATTTGCCAGCCTGATCAGACACCAGATACTGCCTTGCATTCCCCACCTTTTCCGGTGGGATATGTTCATAGGTACGCGGGTCTTTTTGCGCGGCTGAGGCATGAAGCCCGCCTTTATGAGCAAAAGCTGCCTCACCAACATAGGGCGCCTGCACGTTTGGTGCCCGGTTCAGCCTGTCATCAAGCAGCCGGGACAGCGTCATCAGACGTGGCAGATTTTCTTCGGGAATACTTGTTACATATCCCAGCTTCAGCATCAGCGTCGGAATGATCGAAATCAGATCAGCATTGCCGCACCGCTCGCCAATGCCATTGATGGTGCCCTGGATCTGGCGTGCGCCGGCTTTCACCGCCGCCAGCGAATTCGCCACCGCCAGCCCGGCATCATTATGCGTATGAATGCCAATACGCGCGTCAGGCAGTGCTTTGCGGACAGCGCTGACCGTCTCAAAAACCTCATCCGGCAGGGTGCCGCCATTGGTATCGCACAGCACGATCCATGCAGCACCGCCTTCATGCGCGGCCTGCGCGCAGGCAATCGCATAGTCCGGATTGTTCTTGTAGCCATCAAAGAAATGCTCGCAATCGAACATCGATTCACGGCCCCGTTCGCGCGCCGCGGCCACCGATTGGCGGATCATTTCCAGATTTTCATCCAACGTCGTCTTCAGCGCTGTTTCAACATGAAAGTCCCACGTCTTGCCAACAAGACATGTGGCAGGTACGCGGGCATCCAGAACCGCGCTCAGTCCCGGGTCATTGGCAGCACTGCGGCCACCACGGCGGGTCATCCCGAAAGCCACCAGGCTGGCATTCTTCAGCTGTGGTGGATCACCGAAAAAGGCGTCATCTGTCGGGTTGGCACCGGGCCACCCGCCTTCAACATAGTCAATGCCGATCTCATCAAGCGCGTTGGCGATGGCAATCTTGTCCGCGTGCGAGAAATCAACGCCCCGCGTCTGGCCACCATCACGCAGCGTTGTATCAAACAACCAGATTCTGTTGTCTTCGGTCATGGACCACTCCCCCCGCCTGCCCGCCTGCGCGATTGTTCATTTGCCTCAACTGCAGCATCTGTTCGGCAGTGCCTGTTGGCGATTCTTCCCTGTTGGCTTAACAAAAATGATGCCAACTGGCTAGCTTCGCCGCCAGATTGTCCCGTCCGGGCCATCCTCCAGCAGAATACCTCTGGCTGCCAGATCATCACGAATGGCATCAGCGGCACCAAAATCACGCGCCGCCCGGGCCGCATTTCGGGCCTCGATCTGCGCTTCGATCTCGACCTTGATCGCCGCTTCATCACCGCCGTCGCCAGCCATTTCAGTATCCCCGCCACGGGCCCATTCTTCGGCGCTGCTTTCCAATAGCCCAAGTAAACCGGCACTCGATTTCAACGCAACAGCCGCCGCACCGTCGCCCTTGTTGGCCGCGCCTGCCAGCTCATGCAGCCGGGCCATGGCAGCCGGTGTATTCAGATCATCCGACAGGGCATCCAGAAAGACCATGTCAATTGCATCAACATCTGCTGACACAGTGCCGACCGCGCGATACAGCCGATCCAGAACATTGCGCGACTCGGCAAACGCGTCTTCACCAAGCGATACAGGGGCCCGGTAATGTGCAGCCAGCAGAGCCGCGCGCACTGTTTCACCGCGATGTGCGGTGATGGCTTCATGCGCACGGATCATATTGCCCAGCGACTTTGACATTTTCTCGTCGCCCATGGTCACAAAGCCGTTATGCATCCACACACGCGCCATGATGTCGGTGTCATGCGCGCAGCAAGACTGGGCAATTTCGTTTTCATGGTGCGGAAAGACCAGATCCAGCCCGCCAGCATGAATATCAAACATGTCGCCAAGGTAATGCTTCGCCATGGCAGAACATTCGATGTGCCAGCCCGGACGCCCCTTGCGGCTATCAAACGGGTTGTCCCAGCCGGGCTGATCATCATTGCTGGGTTTCCACAACACAAAGTCCGCCGCATCGCGCTTGTACGGGGCTACCTCGACCCGCGCACCGGCAATCATGTCATCCATACTGCGACGCGACAGCTTGCCATAGGCCGGCATGGTGGCGACGCTGAACAGCACATGCCCCTCAGCCACATAGGCATGCCCTTTGTCGATCAGCAGCGCGATCATGGCAATCATCTCATCGATGAAGGCAGTGGCACGCGGCTCATGGTCAGGCGGCAGCGCCCCCAATGCGGCTATATCACGGTGAAAGCAGTCGATCGTATCGTCACACAGCTGCNCGATATCAATATNGTTTTNGGCAGCGCGTGTGATGATCTTGTCATCGACATCAGTGATGTTGCGTACGTATGTTACTTGCGGATAGCGATGACGCAGCAGGCGTACCAGCACATCAAACACAACAATCGGCCGCGCATTGCCAACATGGATGCGGTCATAGACCGTTGGCCCGCAGGCATAGATGCGCACATTTCCGGCATCCAGCGGGGTAAACGGTTCTTTCTCGCGCGACAGCGTATTGTACAGGGTAATGTCAGTCATGCCGTGTTGCCGCGCAGACGTTCGATTACGCGCGCGCGCCCCATGAATGACAGCAATGGTGCGATTTCCGGCCCCTTTTGACGGCCGGTCAGGGCCAGACGCAGCGGCATGAACAGGNCGCGCCCCTTGACCCCNGTTGCTGTTGCGATCGCGCTTGTCCAGTCGCNCCAGATTTCAGCTGGCAGATCACCATCAGGCAACAGCTCTGCAGCGGCGTTGGTGNCAGCCTGTGCCTCTNCCTCGATAACCGGGGTGACCGGCGCGGTGCAGACCGACCACCAGTCTGCCGCCTCGGCAACAATTCCCAGATTGTCACGTACCGCCTGCCAGAACGGCTCCCCACCGCCAACACCGGCAGCCGCAAGTTCCGCCTCTACAGTGGCAAAATCCAGTTGCTGGATAACCCGTGCGTTGATCTGCGCCAGTTCTGCCGGATCAAACTTTGCCGTCGCCCGGCCAAAGCGGGACAGATCAAACCCGTCAATAATTTCACCAAGTGCAGGCTGCGGCACAACCGGATCAGCGGTNCCGATCCGCGCCAGCAGGCTGGCAATGGCAGCCGGCTGCATGCCTTCATCACGCAACTGGCCGATAGACAGGCTGCCAAGGCGCTTTGACAGCCCCTCTCCGTCCGCTCCAGCCAGCAGAGCCACATGCCCCATTTCCGGCGCGCGCGCACCCAGCGCCTCAAACAGCTGGATCTGTGCTGCCGAATTGGTGACATGGTCTTCGCCGCGAATGATATGCGTGATGGCATGGTCGATATCATCAACCACCGACGCCATGGTGTAGATCACCCGCCCGTCTTCACGAAACAGCACCGGATCAGACAGGCTGGACATATGATAGGCCACGTCGCCNCGCACCATGTCATGCCAGGCAACCTCGGCGTCATTCAGCAGAAAACGAAAATGCGGACGCCGGCCATCTGCCTCGAAAGCCGCCTTCTGATCCTCGCTCAGCTTCAGCGCGGCACGGTCATAGACCGGCGGGCGGCCAGCTGACAGTTGCGCCTTGCGCTTGAGAGCCAGTTCTTCCGGCGTTTCGTAGCAGGCATAGGCGCGCCCATCCGCCAGCAAACGCTGCAGGGCCGCATCATACTGGCCAAGGCGCTCCGACTGGCGGTCGCCGCTGTCGTGATCCATGCCCATCCATTCCAGATCGGTCCGGATAGACGCTTCAAAGGCGGCGGTTGACCGTTCGGTATCGGTATCATCGATCCGCAGCATGAAATGGCCGCCCTTGCTGCGCGCGAACAGGTAATTCACCAGCGCGGTGCGCAGATTGCCGACATGCAGATTGCCCGTCGGGCTGGGGGCAAAACGTACCTTGACGTTACTCATTCAGNTGTCCTTTCCAGACAGCTGCAGNGGGTCNAACCCCGACGTCAGCGGCAACCGGCGTTCCCGGCCAAAGGCCAGCGCGGTGATTTTCGGACCNGGGGCTGCCTGAAACCGCTTNTATTCAGCGCGGAACAGCAGTTGCGAGGCGCGTGCCACCTCGTCACGGTCAAATCCGCGGGCGACAATCGTCTCGACATCCACCATTTCTTCGCACANTGCCTTCATGATTGCATCCAGGCGATCATAGGGCGGCAGCGAATCCGTATCTTTCTGGTCGGGACGCAGTTCTGCTGAAGGTGGCTTGTCGATGATGCGTTGCGGAATCACNTCACCCTGNGGACCNGCNCCNCCACGCGGCATATGGATATTCCGCCAACGACACAGATCGAACACCTGAACTTTCCACACATCCTTGATCGGGGCAAANCCGCCACACATGTCNCCATAGAGGGTNGAATANCCGGCNGCATATTCNGANTTGTTNCCNGTTGCCANNACCATNGGGCCNNNNTTGTTNGAAATGCCCATCANGATCATGCCGCGCAGGCGCGACTGGATATTTTCCTCGGCGATACCTGCTTCAGTACCGGAAAACTGATCGGCCAGCATACCGTCCATTGCCTGCATGGCCGGGGCAATCGATATCTCGTCAAGGCGAATGCCAAGACGGTCTGCCAGATCAGCCGCATCATCAAGGCTTTCGCGGCTGGTATAGGCCGAAGGCATCATCACCGCATGAACGGCATCCGCGCCAAGTGCATCAACAGCCAGCGCTGCCACAATCGCCGAATCAATACCGCCTGAAAGGCCAAGCACCACACCGGGAAACCCGTTCTTGTTCACATAATCGCGCAAGCCCAGCATCAGCGCCCGATAGACCTCACCCATACCTTCGTCTGGCGGTGTCATTGCACCTGTCAGTGACAGGGTGTCAAAGGATTCGGTCAGCTGAACAGTGGTCACGGCCTCGGAAAAGCTGGGCAGATGCACCGCAAGGCTGGCATCAGCGTTCAGCGCAAAGGATGCCCCGTCATACACCACCTCGTCCTGTCCGCCGACAAGCGCGACATAGATCAGCGGCAGTCCGGTCTCGGTCACCCGCGCAACAGCGTTGGATATACGCCTGTCCCGCTTGCCGATCTCAAAAGGTGATCCATTGATTGCGATGATCAACTCGGCACCCGATTCTGCCAGACATTCGATAACATCAGCTGTCCAGATATCCTCGCAGATCGGCAAGCCGATCCGCCAGCCGCGCACCAGTACAGGCCCCGGCATCGGTCCCGGGGTAAAATTGCGACCATCATCAAAGACGCTGTATGTGGGCAGCCCCACCTTGTCGCGCCTTGCCATGATCCGGCCTTCATCGATGACGAACACGCTGTTCATCACCTTGCCGTCTTCGGCATGGGGCGCCCCGACAATAATGGCAGGCCCGCCATCGCGCGTCAGTGCAGCAAGGCTGTCCAGGCCGGCCGCCACTTCAGCCATGAAATCGCTTCGCAACACCAGATCATCACACTGATAGCCTGACAGATACATTTCAGGCGCAACAATGATCTGCGCACCATCCTTGGCCGCAGCATCACGGGCTGAGACCAGCCGTTCTACATTGGCCGGCACATTTCCCATATGCGGATTCAGTTGTGCAAGCGCGATGGCACTGGCTTTTGACATAATATCCATTCCCTACTTGCGCAGAAGAAATTCGCGGCCAGCCTTTACACGCGGCGCACCGTCATAGGCAATAATATCGGCCGTCGCATAGGTCTCCGACCACTTCTCCGGCAGGTAGGAACCCGTGCCGATCAGATCAACCGGCGCACGGGCAAAGGAAAAGATCCGGCACTTGTCAGGACCAAAGCCGCTGGAGGCCACAATCTTTACCTTGTCAAAGCCATGTGCATCCAGTGTTTCACGCAGATGCCAGATTGCTGCGACACTGACGCCGGTACCCATCAGATGTTTCAGTTCGGACTCGGTTCGATATCCGCGGGTGGCATAGGCCACATGGCGATCCAGCACCGCATAGGATTCGGGCGTATCCAGCCCCTCAATAAAACGGCCACCATGGGTATCAATGCGCACTGAAAGCCGGCCTTCGGCCGCCAGATCGGAGAACCGCNCGGCCACAGCCAGCGCGTCGGTGATTTCCTGTCCGAAATAATCGACAAGGACAGTCAGCGGCGCATCGGGAATTGTCTCATGAAACAACTCGGCAGCACGCAGCGTCGACCCTGCATATCCGATCAGCGCATGCGGCATCGTTCCCGATCCGCTCTCCTTGCCGAAAAACGGGGCTGTGGCATCGGTTGACGACCCGACAAANCCGATCGCCCCTGCCTTGGCCTTGGCCTTTTGTGATCCTACTGAAGCACCATATGCCATAAGGTCCGCCATGTCGGAGCCGGCACAATGGCGCGCATCCATTGCCAGAAACGCGACATTCGGCAGTTCCACGCACATATTGTANGCGTTNTATGCCGCCACACATGATGCCCCCAGGCGTTGCAGAAAAATTGTCTCCATATCGGCAAGTGCAGACAGCGGACCGNGCAGATAGCACAGTGCCTCGCCCGAGCCGACCCACGCCCCTTCCCCATGCGGCTGCTCGATCGTCACCTCGGCATTGCGATGCGCGCTCATCGCTTTCAGCCAGTCCACCGCCAGACGCCCGGCATAAGTGACAGGGCGACGCATAAAGACAGCATACTCCACCTCGCATTCGCCATGCTGTTGCACAATCCGGCGTGTATGCTTGAAATATGTATCTGTCAGGGCGGGTTGCCGGTCTGGCGACGGGCCCAAGCTGTTCGAGTCAGCCATGCTGATATCTTTCCGTTGGCGAGATGACGCCGGGGTGNCAGGGCCAAAAGCAGTGATCAGACTGCTTCTGACAGACCGACACCTCCGTCACGACGCTGTTTCAGAAGATCGGCAATAAGGAATGCCAGTTCCAGTGCCTGCGCACCATTCAGACGCGGATCACAATGCGTATGATACCGGTCACCAAGACGCGCCTCGGTAACGTCAACGACACCGCCAACACATTCGGTCACATTCTGGCCCGTCATTTCGAAATGCACGCCGCCGGGATAGGTTCCCACCTCGTCATGCGCGTCAAAAAAGCCCCGAACCTCGGCCATGACATCATTGACCCGGCGCGTCTTGTATCCGCTGCTTGCCTTGATCGTGTTGCCATGCATCGGATCACAGCACCACACAACTTTTGCACCGCTGTTCTGGACCGCCTTCAAAAGTGGAGGCAATCCGGAATGAACCTTGTCCGCACCCATNCGTGCNATCAGCGTCAGACGGCCAGCCTCATTTTCAGGGTTCAGCGTCTCGATCAGCCGGACCAGTTCNTCCGGATCAAGACTTGGNCCGCATTTCAGGCCGATCGGGTTGCCGATGCCGCGCATATATTCGACATGCGCNCCNTCTGGCTGACGGGTCCGGTCACCAATCCACACCATATGGGCAGACGTCGCATACCAGTCCTTTTCATCGGTGATGGTGTCGCGGCGTGTCAGCGCTTCCTCATAATTCAGCAACAGCGCTTCATGCGAGGTATAAAGTTCGGTTTCGGACAGCGGACGCGCCGTTTCAGGCGTAATGCCGCATGCGCGCATGAAATCAAGGCTTTCGGTAATNCGCCCGGCAAGCTCGACAAAACGCTCGGCAAAACGCTCGGCTTCCGGTGTGCCGTCAAGAAATTCAACAACCCAGCTATGCACACGTCCCAGACTNGCAAGGCCGCCCTGCGCAAAGGCACGGATCAGGTTCAGCGTAGAGGCCGATTGCTCATAAACACGAAGCAANCGTTTTGGATCAGGCACACGTTCAGCTTCGGTGAACCCCATCGCATTNACCATATCCCCGCGATAGCTTGGCAACTCGACTCCATCGATNANCTCAACCGACGATGATCNCGGCTTTGCAAACTGGCCGGCAAGACGACCCACCTTCACAACCGGCATGGATGCACCAAATGTCAGAACNACCGCCATTTGCAGCAACACCTTGAAGGAATCGCGGATATTATCTGCCGAAAATTCGGTAAAGCTCTCGGCGCAGTCACCGCCTTGCAGCAGGAATGCCCTGCCGTCAGCGACCTCGCCAAGCTTCTGCTTGAGGCTTTGTGCTTCACCGGCAAAGACCAGCGGCGGCTGTTTGGCCAACCTGTCTTCAACTTTTGCAAGCACGGCCGCATCCGGATATTCAGGCACTTGCCTGATAGGAAGATTGCGCCAGCTGTCGGGCTGCCAAGTCATGGGACACCATCCATGTTGTGCACCGCATTGTCTGGCGGGCATTCAGTAAGTCCTGAACAGAACATCATCCTGTCAACGAAGGCAGCTATAATGCGCGAAAATTGATATTTTTCAAGTTTTTTGCATGCTTTGCGGAATGGCAAGATCTTTGCGGAACGGCCCGGCAAGATTTCTGAAAAACCGATCTGGCCGCCGAATGTCATGCCATGTGAAAGATGAGGCCTGTCAGTCTTGCCAGGCGCGCCCGTCAGTCCCGCTGGGTGCGCATCGTCACAAACTCTTCCGCGGCTGTCGGATGAATGCCGATCGTCGCATCAAAATCCGCCTTCGTGGCCCCGGCAATGACAGCCACCCCGATACCCTGAATAATCTCGCCCGCATCAGGCCCGACCATATGCGCCGCAACAACCTTGTCGCTGGCGGTATCAACGATCAGCTTCATAAAGGTCTTTTCCGAACGACCCGACAGGTTGTTCTTCATCGCGTTGAATTTGCTGGTATAAACCGTCACATCTCCATAGGTGGCGCGCGCCTCTTCTTCACCCGGGCCAACCGAACCGATGGGCGGCTGTGTAAAGACAGCTGACGGCACATTGGCATGCGAGACCGTGCGTGGCCGCCCCCCGAAAACACTGTCTGCAAAGGCATGCCCCTCGGCGATGGCGACAGGTGTCAGATTGATCCGGTCGGTAACATCACCCACCGCATAGATCGAAGGCACGCTGGTTGCTGATTCTGCATTCACCTGAATTTCGCCGCGTTTGCCAACGGTCACGCCTGCCGCATCAAGCTGCAGTCCGTCCGTATTCGGCGCGCGGCCAGTTGCCACCATGATCTGTTCAGCCTCGATAACGCTGCCATCACTCAGCGAAACGGCGTGCGCACTGGCAGCATTCGCAACATTTTCAATCACCGTACCGGGATGCAGTGTGATGCCGCGCCCCTCCAGCGCGGTTGCAATCTCGCTTCTTACATCTTCATCAAAGCCGCGCAACGGCAGGTCACCGCGATAGACCAGATGTGTATCAACACCAAAACCGTTGAATATACTGGCAAATTCAAGCGCGATATAACCACCCCCATAAATCACGATGCTGGCTGGCCGTTTGGCAAAATCCAGCGCCTCGTTTGATGTGATGGCACGTTCTGCAAGGCCCGGCACATCGGGGATATGCGGTGCGCCACCGACAGCTANAAGAATGCGCTCGGCAGTCAGGACACGATCACCGACCGATACCGAATTGGGCCCGGNCAGTTTCGCCCAGCCGGCNATCAGGTCGGCACCCGCATTTTCCAGCAGCCACCTGTAAATCGCTTCAAGCCGGTCCAGTTCGGTGTTCTTTGCCGCAATCAGTTGCGGCCAGTCATGCCCGTCAACACTGACCTGCCAGCCGTAACCGGCCGCATCAGCGGCATCAGCAGAAAAGGCAGATCCATACATCAGCAGCTTTTTCGGCACGCAACCACGGATGACGCAGGTCCCGCCGGGGCGATCCCCCTCAATCACCGCGACGCGCGCACCATGACCGGCAGACATGCGGGCCGCGCGTACACCGCCGGAACCGGCGCCAATGACAATCAGATCATAATCATATTTCATGATGAATGCTTTCCAGACTGCGGGGCAGATAAAGCGGGGCAGCACAGAAGGTGCCCCCGATCTTTCATCCCATGACCATAACCTAGTGCACCTGCTGCATGATGCAAGCGGTTGCGGCAGACACTTGGGAAGACACATGGTCTGTGGAAGACAGTGACGGATATTGTGGAACGGGTTAAGTTTCGACGCGAATCAGTCCAGAATGTTCAATTCCGATATCTCATGATTGTCATCGCGCCGTGCCCCGGGCAGCCCAATGCCGCGCCGTGCCAGCAATGCAGCGGCAAAATGCGCAAACTCGGTCAGGGCGAGGCCAATTGTCTCGGCACTTGCACCATCAAGGTCAATAAAGCGATAGACAGTCACCGTTGCCTCACCCGAACAGACCCCATGCGCACCCAGATTGATGGCGATGGTATCCTCAAGCAACAGCATGGTCGTGAAGGCGGCACGCAGGGGGCCGCTGCCATCGCGCGCGGCTGTTGCTTATATAAGCGCCCGATTGGGCGAATCGAGGCATTCCAACTGCACAACAGAGCCTGCGTCGGTTTCAATCAGCCAACGGCGTTTCGACATCGCCGTGACCGGAAACACAAGCGTAGATGGCGCCTATGTTACAAGGCCGTCCATAATGGTGATAATCGGTGTGGACATGACTGCTCCTGGATCGTCGCCTGTCGTGATCATTTCACAGCTTTGTTAACATGCGTTAACCATTTGTTTATGAGTTATTTTATGGAATTTTCTTTAACCTAAAAGATTACTCAAAAGTATCATTTTATTTTTAAAATGGTTGAAAGCTGGCGGTATAGCGCGTTCCTCCGAACTATTCAAAACGGTATGCCGGAAGTATGTTGTCCCCAACATTTTGGCAGGATAATGTCTGATTAAGGCCCCCGAGGTCTTTACCGTACCAATCATAACCAACTCCCCTATCGACAGTTTTCATCGAAACCAGGCCGGACATGACCAACGAACTTTCAAGCGGACATCTGCTGTGGACACCAGATGCAGAGGCCACACAAACAGGCCAGCTGGCAGATTTTGCTGACACGCTGCGGACGCAGACCGGATTCGACTGGGGCGGCGATTTTCAGGCGTTGTGGCAATGGTCGGTCGCGAATGACCTGGCCTTCTGGGATATCGTCTGGGACTGGCATGGTGTGATTGGCGACAAGGGTGCGCGTATTATCGAGAATGAAGGTGCAATGCCCGGTGCGCGTTTCTTTCCCGATGCGCAGATGAACTACGCTGAAAATATGTTGGCCAATGCGGATGACCGTCTGGCTATCTCCGCCTATTGCGAGGATGGCACGCATGTCAGGCTGACCCGTGCCGAACTGAAAAACAAGGTGATGCATCTTGCCGGCTGGATGCGTGCTGCCGGCATCGGTCGGGGTGATCGCGTTGCAGCCTATGTTCCGAATACGCCCGAGGCGATTATCGCAATGCTGGCCACCGCTGCCATTGGCGGCATCTTTTCAAGCTGTTCCCCTGATTTCGGCATTGGCGGTGCCGCCGACAGGTTCGGACAGATCGAACCCGCATTGCTGATTGCGTGCGATGGCTACAGCTATGCTGGCAAGCCGTTTGACCGTATGGAGATTCTGCGCAACCTTGCCGAAGCCCTGTCGTCGGTCACACATACGCTGATCATTCCGTTCCTGAACGCCGCGCCCGATCTGTCCGGGCTGCCACAGCCAGAGATTTTCGATGCAGCGCTGAGCGCGGCAGAACCGGTCACAGAGTTCACCCCCGTCGGCTTCAATGATCCGCTGTATATCCTGTATTCCAGCGGCACCACCGGCGCGCCCAAATGTATTGTGCATGGCGTTGGCGGCGTGATGATGAAGCACATCACGGAAATGCGCCTTCATGGCGGCATGGGGTCCGAGGACAAGCTGTTCTTCTTCACCACATGCGGCTGGATGATGTGGAACTGGATGGTGTCCGGCCTGATGCTGGAAATGCCGCTGATCACCTATGAGGGCAATCCGTTTCATCCGGGGCCGGAACGGCTCTGGGATATTGCCGAGGCCGAGAAACTGACACATCTGGGTGTGTCGGCCAAATATATCGATGCCATTCGCAACGCCGGCTACCGCCCGGCTGACAGCAACGATCTGTCTGCGCTTCGCTGCCTGATGTCGACCGGATCACCGCTGTCCAGTGAGGGTTTTGACTTTGTCTATGCGGCCATTCGCGACGATGTTCAGCTTTGTTCAATGTCGGGCGGCACCGATATCATGGGATGCTTTGTTCTTGGCACCACTGTCCAGCCGGTGCATGCGGGCGAGATCCAATCGCGCGCGCTTGGCCTTGCGGTTGATATTCTTGATGATGACGGCAAGCCGGTTACCGGTGAACAGGGCGAGCTGTGTTGCACAAAGCCGTTTCCATCCATGCCGGTCAAATTCTGGAATGACACGGATGATGCCAAATACAAGGCTGCCTATTTCGAACATTTCCCCGGCATCTGGCGGCATGGGGACTGGGCAACGCTGACATCACGGGGCGGCACCATCATTCATGGCCGGTCCGATGCCACGCTGAATCCGGGCGGCGTGCGGATCGGCACTGCCGAGATTTACCGGCAGGTGGAATCCTTTGACGAAGTTGTCGAGGCACTGGTCGTCGGCCAGAACTGGGACAATGATGTACGGGTCATCCTTTTTGTGCGGCTTGCCGACGGCGCCGTGATGACCGATGCGCTGACTGACGCGATCAAGAAACGGGTGCGGACCGGCGCAACGCCGCGCCATGTTCCGCGCCATATCATTGCTGTTCCCGATATTCCGCGCACGCGGTCAGGCAAGATCACCGAACTGGCCGTCCGTGACATCATTCATGGGCGTCAGGTGAAAAATACCGAGGCACTGGCCAATGCCGAAGCGCTGGATTTCTATCACGACCTGCCACAGCTTGCCGAATAGCAGATAACAACTATCTGACTTGAAACGCCTGTAAAAACCTAGCTGTGCTGGCGAATCAACGTCTGAACGGCGCTGCTGTTGGCATAGCGTTTACGCTGCTTGCGGTAATGCGGCACCGATGTAATGAGCTGCGTCGTTTCCGACTGTTTCATTATGGCTTCGTCATCAAGTTCATCAAGCCGTGCGCCGGTGCATGCATGCACGATATATGTGTGTTCAGCGCCAACCCGGTCAGCGATTTTCTGGAAACCCGCCTTTGATCCCACCGGCCATTTTTCCCGCAGAATGGTGATCACGGTAAAATTTATCCCGTCCGGCTGGTCGGCGGGGGCAAGCGCTGCCCCGATAACTGTCATCGCTGATTTGAAATCTGCATCATCTTGCAGTTCTTCACCGCGGTCCTGATCCAGCCAATGACCAAGAAGATTGATCCGGTCGGCATCATCAAGACCCATCAGCTTTGGATGCGCACCGCCATCAACGGTGGCCGGATCGATATCGACAATGTCGGTTTCACCAATCAGTCGAAAAACAGTCTTGGCCATGCGGCACCCCTATTCCTTGTAAATCTTCATGCCTTTTAGGGCAGCCGGACCAGTGTTGGCAACCGCTTCATACCGCATCGCCGTCAGCGAGCTCCCGTCGGTCACGCGCGCGGATGAATTCGCGCCAGGCAATGAACAGACAACTGCCAATCACCACCGCCGCGCCGGCAATCTCGATCGGGGCCATCACCTCGTCAAACATCAAGAACCCGACAAAGGCTGCCAGTGGAATTTGCAGATAGCGCATGGATGAAATGACCACCGCTTCGGCAAACCGGAAGGCAGATGTAATGCAAAGCTGCAGACCGGCCGCCACGATGCCAAGCAGGATCAGGTCGCGCAGAATATCTGTCGGGACAACAAACAGCGCCCTGTCTGCCTGGGCCACGACCAGAAGGATCAGGATGATGCTGCCTGCCCCATTATACCAGACCGCCACACTGAACGGATGATCGATCTTGCCAAGACGACGCAGCAGTATAGACAGGCCGGCACCAGCGATCGCCCCCATCAGCCCGAAGACGACATTGCCGGAAAACCCGCCGGCAAACGGGTTGGTCAACAGCATGATCCCGCACATGCCGGATACAACCGCGCTCCACCGGAACACGCCGATGCGTTCACCCAGCAGCAGCGGTGAAAGAATAGTGACAAAAATCACCGAGCTTTGCAGCAACGCTGTCGCCTGCCCCAATGGCAACAGGCGGATCGACATGAACCAGCAGGCCATCGCGCTGCACCCGAACAGGATGCGGACAAGCAGCGTCCATTTCGCATTGATTTGCAGAAATTGACGACCACGGACTGCCACCGCCGTTATCGCCAGCAATGGCACCGAAAACAGAAACCGGTACATCAGCAGCGTTACGAGTGCCGTTTCCGTACCAATCTTCTTGACGATTAATCCTGTCCCGACACCAAAGCCGATTGTCATCAGCGTCAGAAAAATGCCTATAAAACTGCGCGGCAGGGTCAAGGGATGGCCTTCCGGTGAGAACAGTGTTGATCATCATCACTTTGCGCCAGCCTAGAGCAGCTTGCCGATGAAAGCCACATATCACGCCCGAACCTGTCTCTTTAAATCGGGTCATTTCTTCCCATTTACATGTCATGGGCCGAATGGCGCAGGGGGACAAAACCATTCAATGGCTTTTGTGGAGACCAGCCAACATGTCAAAGCGTTCAATTTTTTCAGCCGTTCTGACGGCAGCACTTCTGGGAATGGCCTGCCTGCCTGCCAGCGCCGGCGTCATCGAAGACAGGAAAGCCAATTTCAAGGCCAACAACGCCTCTATGCGGACCATTGGTGGTGCGCTGGGCGCAGGTGACTTTGCGACAATTGCTGCCGAGGCGCAGAAGATAGCGGACTGGGCCGCCGTCATGCCCGACTATTTTCCCGAAGGCAGTGGCACCGGTGACACCAGTGCGCGCCCCGCTATCTGGGAAAATTTTGAAGGTTTTACGGCTGCGGCCAAGGCCAATCATGATGCCGCCCTGATCCTGCTTGCCGCTGCCGAGGCAGGTGATGTCAATGCCGCCAAAAGCGCTCTTGGCGAGGTCGGCGGAACCTGCAAGGCCTGCCATCAGCAATTCAAGGGATGGTAGCAACCCGCATCCGTTCCGCCTGAAACCTGCGGGTGGCGCGCATCAATACCATGCTGGCCGCAGCAGCGGCAGCGCGTGCGTTGCCGCCTGCAGCACCGCGATCAACAACAGTCCTGCGACAAGCCTGGCGCCGGTAATACCGCCATCTGCGCCTGTAACGCTGGCACGGGGCTCGCTGGCCCGGCCGGTGACCATCGCCTTGGTCAGCGGTGTTCTTTTCCAGATTTTATAATACAGGATGGCTGCGAGATGCAGCACCACCAGCGGGATCAGCAGCAATTTGCCGCGATGGTGCCATTCGGTGATTTGGCCGGACATGGCAGGCACCAGATGCGCCAGCGGGCCATCATACAGGATGCCGTCATTGGACCATGGGCCGGTGATGGCCAGATAAAGGGTGATCCCCAGCAAA
>NYTO01000069.1 GCA_002683535.1 SAR116 cluster bacterium | reverse complement strand
CATGTTGTCTGTGTTGATGCAAAGCCTGACCAACGCGGCCTTTGGCATCTATTTTCCAAAATTCATGGGTACCATGTATGAGTTGATGTCGGCACCGGTTTCACCGTTTGAGGCCGTCATAGGCTATGTCGGCGCGGCAGCCACAAAGTCGCTGATGATCGGATTGATCATCCTTGGCACGGCGCATATGTTCGTTCCGATCCAGATTTTGCATCCGGTGTGGATGATATCGTTCCTGGTTTTGACCTGCGTGTCCTTTGCGATGTTCGGCTTTATTATCGGTATTTGGGCAAAGAATTTCGAACAGCTCAATCTTATACCGATGCTGATTATCACGCCGCTGGTGTTTCTTGGTGGCAGCTTCTATTCGATCGATATGCTGCCGCCGGTCTGGCAGAAGATTTCGCTGTTCAATCCGGTTGTTTATCTTGTGTCCGGGTTCCGCTGGTCCTTCTTCGGGTCTGCCGATGTGGCTGTGGCTGTCAGCCTTGGCGCGGTGGGCGGATTTATGCTTTTGTGCCTTACTGTGATCTGGTGGATCTTCAAGACAGGTTATCGCCTGAAAGCCTAGCTTACGGTGTTGAGGCGACATTGCGCCATTATGTGGATCAGACACTCCCTGTCTGAGACCGGCCCGCAAGCCGGCTGTGAACAGTTGTGCCACCGTCTGCTGTCTTGCATGAGTGAAATTGGGCTTGGGATTCCGCTGCCTGCATCCTAGTATGACGGGCGTGTGAGGAAGGTTGCGTTATGGTGACGGGGTGATTGGTGATATGGCCGGTCAGTCTGGAAATCAGACGATTACTGTGCCAGGCAGCCCGTCCAGGGAGACCCGTATTGATGAAAAGCAAACGACGCCTTGTGATTATGCTGACCTACGCGACAGCGGTTTTTCTGGCCGCAAAGGCGCAGAGCTCGCTTCAGGGGCTGACAAACCAGATCATTTTCGGTGCGATCTATCTGGGCCCCGCGGTTATCCTGCATCTGCTGATCAACCGGTTCTGGGGCGAGGACAATTCGGGCACATCATCCGAGTGATGTGCATGTCAGGACCTGCTGTTTGCCGGTGTTGCAGCCGCAGGCAATGCCGGAAAAACAGACCTGCCGGGACAGAGGTTCGGTGTATCAGGCGTCCGGCAATCCGGCCTTGGCAAGCCCGCTCAGCATGAAATCCTTGCAGATGGTCGGTACCACCTTTTCATAGTCGGCAAGCGTTTTCACTTCCGGGCGCTGTTCCAGAAATTTTGCAAGGTGGGTCCTGGCCATATCCAGATCACCGCTGTTTGCGTAAATTGCCGCCAGATAGCCTTCATATCGGCTGTGTGGCNTGTNATTGTGATGCTCTTTTGCATATTTCAGCGCATTTTCGCTGTCGTGCATGGCCATGTAAACAAGGGGCAGAATGAAGTCATATTGCCGTTGCCGCGCAGGGTCCATTTTCATCGCCTTGAAAATATGATCCAGAGCGTCGTCAAAACGGCCAATGTTTGTGATCGCCAGCCCGTAGTCATGNTTGCAGGCAGGGTGGTTCGGGTTCAACTCCAGCGCACGCTCTGCCAACTCTATGCGCTTGTCATAGTCTCGCTTGATATTGAATGACCTGCTGAGCGCAATGACTGCTTCCGGATTGTTCGGATCGAGATTATACGCCTTGTTGGCCATCTCATGAAAAAGCGCNTCATTTTCGGCTCGCTTGTGGGCGTATTCGTTGGAAAAGACTTTCCCGAAAAGGCAACGGCACACCAGCACATACGCATCACAGAAATCATTATCCAGTTCAATGGCGTCTTCGCATTTTTGAATGACATCTTCGTAATTTGCATCGTCACCGTTGTAGATGCCAAGCCCCTGAAGATACAAATCCCATGCAGACAGGTTTGATGTTTTCTTTTGCGTAAGAAGTCGTTTCTGTTCCTGACCTGTCACAGCGGGTGCAAGAAGCGCCACGATGGCCTGTGAGACTTCGTCCTGCACCTCGAAAATATCATCAAGCGGGCGGTCCCACTTCTGCGACCATACCTGTTCGTTNTCCGCACCACTGGTCAGGCTGGCCGTCACCCGGACCTTGTTGCCGCCTTTGCGNACACTACCGGTCACCAGATANTCAGCCCCNAGTTCGCCGGCAATCTGCGTNGCGGTGCTGGTGGAATCGCGATAGGAAAAACTGGAGTTGCGGGCAATCACCGGGAAGGTCTTCCAGCTGGAAAGATTTGAGATGATGTCTTCAGACAANCCGTCAGCAAAATAGTCCTGATCGGGATCATTCGACTGGTTGACGAAAGGCAGAACGGCGATCGTCGGCGGCTTGCTTTCAGCATTTTCGGGTGCTGTCTGGGCTGATGAAAATGTCCGCCGCTCGGCTGTTGCCATCTGGATGTCGTAGGCCCAGACGTCGGTGTTCTTCACCCGCTGCTCGCCGATATCATCAAAGCTCAGATCCACTTTCTGACTTACGAAATCATGGACACTTTTTGAAAGGCAGACACCGCCCGGTTGGCTCAANGCCTCAAGGCGTGCGGCAACATTCACCCCGTCACCATACAGATTGTCTCCTTCGACAATCACGTCGCCCATATTGATGCCGACGCGGAACATCATTCTGGCGTCATCCTCGACCGAGCTGTTGCGCTGTTCAACCAGCTTCTGGAATTCCGATGCGCAGACAACAGACGAGACGGCGCTCTGGAATTCGGCCAGGACAGCATCGCCGGCCGTGTTGAAAATTCGGCCACCATGCTCGGCAAACAGATTTTCCATTATGTCCAGGCAGGCGCGGAAACTCCGCAGAGTTTCATCCTCGTTCGCCTCCATCATCTTGCTGAAACCAACAACATCGGCAACAAAGATGACGGCAATCTTGCGGATAATCGCGTCAGACATAAAACCCACCCTGAACCTGTAGACACCCTTTCAATATAAAGAGAGGTGCAGGCTGTGCCAATGTGCATATTGACGTGATGCACGCATGTTTCGNTCCGATATCCGGTTTTAGTCTGCGATCTGGCGNGAGACCCAGTCTGGTGGGTGGGCCGGTGCGGTGCCTGTCAGAGCGGCCTCAACACAGGCCTCAAGGCCGGCAAGCCGTACCTTTCGTCCANTCAGCCCGTCGGCATAATGTGCGTATTTTCCAGAATTGGTGATAAGCACCTTCGTGTCCGGGGGGAAGACCGGCTCAGTCATCGAACACCAGCATATATCAGCCACAAGACGTACACCTGATGCTTTCAGCCGGCTGGCCGTGCCATCCTGACCGGCGCTGGCGATCACGNCACGCCCGGCGCAGACTATGAAGTGAATGTCCGGTGGGCAGGTACGGCGACCAAACAGATCAACGATGCGGTGCAATTCATCAAGCGAGGCATGCGGGCTGCCGACGGCCACAAGGTCGATGGATGCTTCTTCCGCATTCAGTGTCTGCCAGGCCTTTGCCAGGGTGGGTTGATCAATCGTTACAATATCGGCATGTCTGTGTGGGGGCGTCCCGCATTCGGGCGTGTGGCCTGCAATATGCAGCATCGGTGCGCCTGATGTGGTACCGAATGCGGCGCAGACCGCTTTCAGGTCATCAGTGCCCAGTGGCAATGTCTCCAGCCCGCGCACCAGCGGTATGCTGTCAGGCGAGTGGCTGCCGATTGTCCAGCCAAGGATCGACCATATGCTTTCATCGTAACTGGCATCGGGAAGGCTGACATCAATGATGCGGGCGGGNCGGCGTCCCTCATCGGTATAGGCGCCGCAGACCGGCGCGCGGCCTGTCATCGCCACGAACAGGTCAAGGAAGTCAGGCAGTTTCGATGTGCGCGCGCCAAGCACGCTGTTGGCATAGATTACGGCATTGGATTCTGACCAGCCGATACAGTCTCCCATCCCGGGCGGTGCGTCCAGAAGATAGGGCGCGCAGGTAAAGCTTGGCTGCGCACCCATCGCAATATAGCTGTCGGCAAGCGCCGCTGCATCCTGTGCGAACGACGGCGCAACGCCCTGATGCTGCCAGTTTTCNCGATCAACGGAAATGGCGTTCGTGGTGGTCGGAATGATGATCTGCGCGCCCATCTCGGCCATCTTCCGCGCAAAGGCAAGATTCGCCTGATGCGCCAGAATGCATCCGTCGATATGTCCACGGGTGACATCACGCAGGCTGCGGGCACCCTGAACAGTGGCAAGCCTGCAGATGATATCCATCGCAATCGCGGCTGCCGGGCCGTGATCACCCGCGCGCATNTGCTGATCACGTGCAGACAGGGTCACGGNATCAAGGGACAGCGGTTCAAGCGCGATCTGCAGCTTGTCTGACTTNATCCTGCCTGACACCAATTCGCCTGACGATNTGTCAGCTGGTGACGCTTTGGNCGGNGGCAAGTNTGTTGCAACAAGNGCACCGTCAGCGATGTCTGCATGATGGGCTGTGGCAAGGCGGGCATACTCATCGGCACACAGGCTGATCACAGTGACNGGGGACTGGAAGATATGGCCAGCAACCAGTGCGCCGAGCGTCAGTGTTTCTTCTGNCTTGCAAAAGACCAGCGCAGCCGGCGCATTGCCGTTCAGTGCCAGTTGCAACAGCACACCGCTGCCACTGCATGATCCGCGCGATGTCGGCATCATCACCACACGCCCNGCAAGTGATGCACCGTGATCAGGATGATGNGCGTCAATAATCCGGCCAGTTTCCGGGTCTACACCGCCCCAGAAACTTATGCCCTCATGACAGACAAGGATGTCACCGCAAGCGGTGCCGCCAGCCAGAATCAGGTTACCTCGGGGCAAGGAAGCAGTNGTATTCGCGCCAGTTTCACGCACAGAACTGCCTTGAAAATGTGCTGCAAAAATTGCATCGCTGCAGTCTAATCATAGCATTTCCTGACATTGCGTGAAGCAGGCTACAACACCCGTGGATTTCGAAGCTCCTCCACGAAATTCACGGCTTCAACGCCGTTCCTTTACACCGGTCGGACCCCGATGCCTGCATCGTGAGTGTCCGGCCGGTTTTTTTTAGCTGTCTTCTTCAGTCTTTTTCTGCGGCAGAATCAGATCAAGTGTTTTCAGCGTAACAAAGGCTGCAATCAGGATCATGATGGCTTCGATCAGCCCAAGCATGAAGGCTTTTTCTCCGAACATGCGGGTTGCCCCGGCAATGATGGCGATTGCCCAGACCAGCTTGGTGATCATACTTCTATAATGTTGCACGGGTTTCCTCCTGTTTCGGACCTGGCCGATTTTGCCTTTGCAGCTTCTTTTCAATATGTATGAGATCACGTGACCTGCCGAGCAGCGTCACATCCCGTATCTGCCATTGAGACATGTCTTTGTCGCGCAGAGCATTGGCACTTTCAGCATGATGAGCCGCAAAATGCGATATCTCATCCTCATCCTGAAATGCGCCGATTACAATACGCCCGGCAGCCATTTCCGCCTCCTGGGATTTACATTACCGATCAAAACCGCGGTGCTGGCGCGACAAATCCAGCTTTGTTGGTATGATGGCATAGGCTGGCAGCGGATTCGAGCATTGACTCCGTGCAGCGTATATATCTGCGGTCTGTCCATTGCAGGGACATGGTTGAGGCTTGGGGGCGGCGTATGTCTGGTGAACATGATCTTGAAACGTTGCTGACAAATATGACGGCAACACTGGCCCCGGATGTATATGTCTTTGCGACTCTGCTGCCGGGCAGCATGATTCCGGATGGGATAGAGACCCTGATGCGATTTCACGAGGCTGAGGGCATTACGCTGATCCTGACACGTGAAGCCGCAATCGCCCATAATATTGATCACAGTTTTGCCTGCCGGATGATCAGCCTTGATGTGCATTCTGCGCTTGAGGCTGTTGGCTTCATTGCTGCCATTTCTGCTGCACTGGCCGCAAAGGGTATGGGGGTCAACCCGGTTGCCGGTTACTTTCATGACCACCTGTTTGTGCCGGAAAACCGTGCTGATGATGCGATGGCTGTTCTGG
>NYTO01000068.1 GCA_002683535.1 SAR116 cluster bacterium | reverse complement strand
ACCGCTGATGTGCCTGCCGGGCAATCCGGTGGCGGCCTTTGTCTGTTACCGGCTGGTTGCCGCGCCAGTGCTGGCCCATATTGCCGGCCGCACACCCGCGCCCATTTTGCGGCTGCCTGTCCGGGCCGGTTTCGATCACCATAAATCCCCGGGGCGCGCTGAATATCTGCGTGTTGTGCTGGAACAGGCCGATGATGGCAGCCCGGTCATGCAACTGCACGGGCGGAAAGGAGCCGGCGTCCTGTCTTCCCTGACAGGAGCTGACGGATTGATCGAAATTCCAGTTGAAAATACTGGCGTGGCTGTCGGAGACTATTTGTCCTTCATACCTTTTCGGGAGGCCGGGCTGTGAGCCAGACCAGCATAACCCTGCGCTATTTCGCGTGGATGCGTGAACATACGGGCACCGATACCGAAACGATCGATCTGCCTGATGGTGCAGAGACAGTCGGCGATCTTCTGCCCCTGTTGCGTGATCGGTCTTCCGGTCATGCCCTCGCCCTGTCCAATATGCGCACGGTGCGGGTGGCTGTAAACCGTGCATATGGTGATCTGGATACGCCCGTGTCGGCGGGTGACGAAGTCGCCTTTTTTCCACCCGTGACCGGGGGCTAGCCCATGTCAGTGCGTGTACAGACAGACGATTTTGATGTTGGTGTGGAAAGCCGTGCCCTGCAGGCAGACACTGTTGGCGGCATCGCCCTGTTTGTCGGCACGGTGCGCGGACTGTCCAGCGACAATGGTGTGACCGCGATGACGCTGGAGCATTATCCCGGCATGACCGAAGCCGAACTGGAACGTATCGAGGCNGAGGCCATGGGCCGCTGGCCCTTGGAGCGCGTTACCATCATCCACCGTGTTGGCCGCCTGCTNGCTGGCGAGCAGATCGTCCTTGTTGCCACCGCATCAGCGCATCGTCAGGCCGCCTTTGACGCCGCCCAGTTCATCATGGATTTCCTGAAGACCGACGCGCCATTCTGGAAAGCGGAAGAGCGTGATGGCAAGACAAGCTGGGTCGAGGCGCGTGACAGCGATACTGCCGCACGCGACAAATGGCACGAAGACNACACNTCACCGGCATAGTCCGGCTAGATGGCGATCCGCCCCCGCACCAGATTTTCATAGCCGTCAACAAGCTGGCGGCTGACATCTGCCGGTGTGAANCTGTGATCCCCCACCTGCGAGACCGGCGTCACCTCGGCAGCTGTGCCTGTCAGGAAACATTCGGTCATGTCCGACAGATCATCCAGAGTCAAATGACGCTGCACAACCTTGATCTGCATTGATTCGGCAAGTGCGATAACGGTGCGCCGCGTGATGCCATCAAGAAAGCAATCGGCAATCGGTGTATGAATGGTGCCTTCACCATCNACAAAAAACACATTGGCACCCGTCGCCTCGGCAATATAGCCGCGATAATCGAGCATCAAGGCATCCTGAAATCCCTTTTTCTCGGCGGCATGCTTTGACAGGGTGCAGATCATATAGAGACCCGCGGCCTTNGCNTTCACCGGCGCTGATTCNGGGGATGGCCGTTTCCAGTCNGAAATATCCAGCGTGATCCCCTTCATCTTGACTTCAGGATCGAAATANCTCGGCCATTCCCAGGCNGCAATCGCAACATGNGTCNTGGTGTGCTGCGCTGATATCGCCATCATCTCGGAACCGCGCCAGGCGAAAGCCCGCACATAGCCGTCGACAATCCCGTTTGCTTCAACGACAGCCATCTTTGCGGCATCAAGTTCATCATCGCTGAGCGGCAATTCGAAATCCATGATCTTGCANGAATTCCGCAGGCGCTCGGTATGCTCACGGCCCTTGAAAATGACGCCGGAATAGACCCGCTCACCTTCAAAAACTGTGCTTGCATAATGCAGACCATGACTGAGTGTATGCGACGTCGCATCTCGCCATGGCACCATCTCNCCATTGATCCAGATGCTGCCGTCCCGATCATCAAAAGGCACCAGCGCCATAATACTGCTCCTCTCGGGCCGATTGCTTATGGGCCCTGTATTCTGCCGCCGGAATTTAGTTCCAAATCGGACTTGTTATGTTACTACTGNATGACGCTACCACTGCATTCAATAATTGGTCAACATGGCTGACATAAAACCTATCGGAAAGGCACTTTTCCTTCGTGAGGAGGAACTGCGCCGCGGCATCGAAATGATGTTCTTCGCCTATCGCGATTTTACCAGCGAGGCTGATTCGATTCTTGTCGAGCAAAATATGGGGCGCGCCCATCACCGGGCCATCTATTTCATTGGCCGAAACCCCGGCATTACTGTCAGTGAGTTGTTGACGATCCTGAATATCACCAAGCAAAGCCTGTCGCGTGTGCTGTCAGCACTTGTTGATACTGGCTATGTGATCCAGAAAAAGGGNCCTGAAGACCGGCGCCAGCGTCTGCTGTTCCTGACGGATACAGGCACCGCCCTCGAGGCGCGTCTGACGGCTGTCCAGGGNCGGCGCTTTGCCAATGCCTACCGCGAAGCNGGCATGTCTGCTGTCGAAGGNTTCCACANGGTTNTGGAAGGCCTTCTCGACCCGCAGACGCGGCGTCAGATTGACAAGCTCGGCAAAGCATCAGGGGGCAGTGGCGAGAGCTGACAAGGCATGGTGACAACATGAATGATCAGCACATATTGGTGATTGACGATGACGANCGGTTAAGGGTTCTNTTGCGCCGGTTTCTTGAGGAAAGCGGCTTTCGTGTAACCGACGTCGGATCAGCCNGTGACGCCCGCAAGGCACTTGAAGGGCTGATGTTTGATGTCCTGATTGTCGATATCATGATGCCTGGCGAGACGGGTCTTGAATTCCTTGCTGATATTCGCAAGGACAACCCCGTCCCCGCCTTGTTTCTGACGGCCATGTCAGAGACAGAACACCGGATCGCCGGCCTTGAAACAGGTGCAGATGACTATATGTCAAAGCCGTTTGAACCGCGTGAGCTGGTTCTGCGGATAAAATCGATTCTGTCTCGTTCGGCGCTGCGGGATCCGGCAAAAGCGCAGTTGGTGACCTTTGGCCCCTATAGTTTCGATCTGGCTGCCGGCATTCTGATGCACAGCACTGGCCGCATTCATATGACATCTTCAGAACAGCGGCTGATGCAGATTTTTGCATCCTCACCCGACCGCATCCTGTCGCGTGATGATATTGCCAAATTGATGGACAATACGATGCGTGACCGGTCTATTGACGTGGCCGTGGCGCGGCTGCGCGCCAAGATCGAACCCGACCCGCGGTTCCCTGTCTATCTGCAGAACATTCGCAATAAAGGCTGGCTGCTGCGCACCGACACACCGCCAGATATTTCACATGCAACTTCGTGACTATCTGCCAAAGACCCTGTTCGGGAGAATGCTGTCGATCATTCTGATACCAATGATCCTTGTACAGGTGATCACTGTCTTCATCTTTTATGAGCGTCATTGGGACACGGTTACCCGCCATATGGCCGAACAGCTTGCCGCCGATATAAGTCTGCTTGCAGATCGCACCGGCGCTGCCCCCGATGAAGCCACCATCGCTCTTGTCCAGGAAACAGGCTGGCAATATTTCGTCTTCCCGGTGCAATTCTATGCCGATGCCGAATGGACACANCCCGCCAATCAGCCNCCACAAAGCTATGCGGAAGAAATGCTGCGCATCGAGCTTGCCAAGCGTCTNGGCATGGATTGGGCGATCAATCTTACCTCCGATCCCAGCCTGATCTATGTGGACCTGAAACTTGATAACGGGGTGATGCGGATCTATGCCAGCCGCAAGCGTATTTTTTCATCGACCGGGTGGACCTTTTTTGGCTGGACGCTGGGATCATCCATGCTGCTGTTTGCCATCGCACTGCTGTTCATGCGCGGCCAGGTGCGCCCGATCCTGCGCCTCGCCAATGCAGCGCGCGCGCTTGGCCTTGGCAGACAGGCACCCGATTTCCGGCTTGAAGGTGCACGCGAGGTGCGGCTTGCCGGGCGCGCCTTTCAGGCCATGCGCCACCGCATCATGCGGCAATTGAATGAAAGAACCGAGATGCTGGCCGGCGTCAGTCATGATCTGCGCACACCACTGACCCGTATTCGCCTGCAACTGGAATTAATGGCCAACAAGGATGACGCAGAGGCCATTCGCGCCGACCTCACCGAGATGGAAGAGATGATCGACGCCTATCTGAATTTTGCGGCCGGCGAGGGAGAGGAGCCGCCCGAGGATACAGATGTCAAAACCATGCTTGACCGCCTTGCTGAACAGACCCGCAACGCCCACGGCTTTGATATAAAGGTGGTGCCGCCCACCGACAGCATTCCGATCTTTCCATTACGCCGCAAGGCAATGCGCCGTGCGTTTGAAAANATCATTTCCAACGCGCTTNCCTATTCAACGCAGATGGAAATCACCATGCGTTATCGNAATGACGAGATTTCGATGTTTTTCGATGACAATGGTGCCGGCATCCCGACCGAATTGCGGGCAGAAGCGGTCCGTCCCTTTGTGCGACTGGAATCATCGCGNAATCGCCAGACTGGCGGGACCGGTCTTGGCCTGTCGATCACCAGCGATATCATCATGGGACACGGCGGTGAACTTGTTCTGGGCGATGCCCCGCTGGGCGGCCTGCGCGTGTCGATAAAGATTCCTGTCTAGCAACGCGCGTCCGGCTAATACATCCGGCTGCCGTTTGGCGCATCGCTGTCCGGTCCGATCAGCACAATCTNACCCTTGTCATTTGCCACCCCAAGCGTCAGCACCTCGGACATGAACGGGCCNATCTGCCGTGGTGGAAAATTCACCACCGCCATCACGCGTTTGCCGACAAGGCTGCCCGGATCATACAATTCTGTAATCTGTGCCGATGATCGGCGGGTACCNAGCTNGTCACCGAAATCGATCACCAATTTGATCGCCGGCTTGCGGGCTTCAGGAAAGGGNTTNGCCTCAATCACCGTGCCGACGCGAATATCAATCTTCAGAAAATCGTCAAAGCTGGCAACTGGCGTGGCGTGGTCAATCTCATCAGTCATCGTTGCATCTCACCGCNATATTATTGCCAGCGGCTGCCGGGNCCGGACGGGCCTGCATCGCCAGCATCAGCATCACCTTCNGGTGATGTNTCATGCATTGCNGCATCCGTATTCGAATCCCGCAGCACACGTAAAGTGCGCCCCCATTCCTCGGCACGTGTCAGGCGCGCATCAATTTCTTTCAGGGTCGTTGACAGGTCGGCGCTGTCATCTGTCTTCCAGACACGCGCCACCTGCATAGCAACAAGGGCGACACCGCGAACGCGCGCCTCACCAGCCAGCCCGGCGCCATCATCACCCACCATGTGCAGCATCATCCGCATGGCCTGACCCAGCGAGTCCAGCAAGCGCAGACCAAGCGCCGGGTCGCGCCGCGCTGCCGCATCAAGCTGGATGATCTGTGCTTTGTGGGGGGTGTAAACCTCGAACCGGTGCATCAGCGCCTCAACAATTTTCTCGCGAATACTGACATCACCAGCATCTTCAATATCGGCGAGACTTTCGAGCACGGCCTGCCGGTCCAGCATCCCAAGCTGGTGCAGGATCAGCGTTGTGATACTGCCAGAAACGGCGCGNGCNNCGGCGGCAGGTATATCGGCAGCGGCAGCAACGTCATCAANATGAATATGACGCGGCGACGTCGTGGCAAGCTCTTTCCAGGCGGCCTCAGCAAGCCGGTCCATCATTTCGCTCTGGGTGCTGTTNCCGCTCATCACAATCTGTCCTGTCTTTGCANAGCGCGTTACCGCCATAGTTNGGCGATGACATCTGATAGCGACATGGGCATTTTGGCTGCCGTGTTCAAGNGGCACCAGATAATGCCGGCCGACACCCATCTTGTGCCGCGCATCTGAAAAACTAGCCCGATCTGCGGTCCGGTGTGGTTCGACCAGATGCCGACAGCCTAGCTGCCGAGTTCGACCGATCNATCGCGTGCCGCCAGAATGGCGCGNCGCATCAAGGGGCCAAGCCCGTCATCATCCATCAGCACTGCCAGTGCAGCCGCGGTTGTACCNCCCTTGCTGGTAACATTGATACGCAGCTGAGTTGGCGATTCGTCAGATTCTTCGATCAACGCGCCGGCACCCGCNACTGTGGCTTCGGCAAGCTGGCGGGCAAGCGCATCGGGCAGCCCGGCTTCAATACCGGCANTTGTCATCATCTCGGCCAGCAGGAACACATAGGCCGGNCCTGACCCGGACACCGCTGTCACCGCATCCATCAGCGCTTCATCATCAATNACAACAACACCGCCAATGGCCGACAGCAGCTGGCGGGCCAATGCCACCAACGGGCCCGGTGCATCGCNGGGCGCATANAGCGCTGTGACACCTTTTCCGATTGCCGCTGGCGTGTTGGGCATCGAACGCAGGACAACTGCCTGATCACCCAGNCTGTCATGGAACCAGGCCGCGGGGATGCCAGCTGCAATAGACAGATAGCCGGTATCCGGGCCAGCCAGGCTGCCAAGGCCCGCAATCGCTTCATCCATCATTTGCGGCTTTACCGCGAGCACCACGATCCGTGCGGCACGGCCAACTGCGGCGCATTCTTCGATGGAATCATAGCGCGATACATTGTCATGCGCTGCCGTCCAACCCAGATGGTCGTGAAACGGCTCGACAATCGCAAAGTCGGCCTGAAGGTCATCATCAGCAAGCCAGCCGCGCAACATGGCGCTGCCCATCTTGCCACAGCCGATGAGCGTGATCAGTGGGTTCATCCGGTTCATCCGCACAGCACCGCGTGGTCGCGCGCTATGCTTCTCCTCTGGTAATCATTGTGACAGCCATTGTGGCATCATCAGCCGACAGTGTTCCGTGAACAACCTGATAGATTGCCGGATATACCTGCTCGCATTCGCCAAGCATAATATCGACAACATCCTCGATCTGTTCGGGCGTTGCCCCGCCAGCACCGCGCAAGGCCAGTGTATGCCGCAGTTCCAGCTCGCATGTACCTATATCCAGCGCCAGATGCCCGATGAACAGATGCTGGTTCAGCAGCGCCGCAAGCATCGCCAGCTCGCCAAGCATCGTGGCATCTGCCTGAACATCGATGCGGCAGATCACCTGCATCGTTTCATCATCATCCTGCCAGGACACCGCCAGCTGGTAGTCACTCCACTGGCCGGGAATCTCGGCAAGAATGGCATCCCGCTGCTTTTTGTGGACAAGCCATTCCTGACGCGCAACGAACCGCGTCACCAGTTCAATCGGGTGCGCAAGGGTCTGGTCCTGTAATGCGGTGCCGGTGGCCATGGTTGTATGTCCGAAATGCG
>NYTO01000067.1 GCA_002683535.1 SAR116 cluster bacterium | reverse complement strand
GGCGGCTCGCCTATTTTGGTGACACGCTGTCTCACTCGGCATTGTTGGGTGTGGCGCTGGCGCTGCTGTTCGAACTGAACGTCACCTTTGCTGTATTTGCCATCTCCCTTGTTGTCTCGATGCTGCTGATGCTGTTGCAACGCCGTGCCACCCTGTCATCGGATACGTTGCTGGGACTGTTGGCGCATTCGGCACTGGCCGTCGGGCTGGTTGTCCTGGCATTCATGACCTGGGTACGGGTTGACTTGATGGGATTTCTGTTCGGTGACGTCCTTGCCATCACACCGTTTGATCTGGCAGTGATCTGGGGCGGGGGTGTGCTGGTTCTTGGTGTGCTGGCACGTATCTGGCAGCCGTTATTTGCGGCTACAGTCAATTACGAGCTTGCAACTGCCGAGGGCGCGCGGCCGGATTTTGCCAATGTCGTCTTCATGATCCTGATGGCGGCTGTGATTGCGGTTTCAATGAAAATTGTCGGTGTGCTGTTGATTACAGCGCTGTTGATTATCCCGGCGGCAACGGCACGGCGGTTTTCCGCTTCACCGGAACAGATGGCCATAATTGCGTCAATCGTTGGGGTTCTGTCGGTCTGGATGGGGCTGCTGGGATCGTTGGAATGGGATACACCCGCCGGACCAAGCATCGTTGTGGCCGCACTTGGCTGCTTTGTCATCTCGCTCCTGCCAGTGCCGGGGATGCGCCCGGGACTGAAGTCAGCATTGAAGACAGCCGACAGGCCGGCCGTATCATCTGCGCGGGATTCGACGCACACGCCGCATCACTAGGCCAAACCCCGATCACCAATCTGGTCCGAATGTTGACGCAGCGACCGAAATGCCCAAGACTTTCACGGTGTGATCAGGGTTGGGTGATATAATGTCGACAGACATGAAGGCTGATAAAGACCGGCAGGCTGATAAAGACATGAAGGCTGATAAAGACCGGGTGCAATCCCTGTTCGAGTCTGTCGATGCAAGACGTGATCAGCTGGTTGAAACGACAGTAGATCTGCTGAAGATTCCCACCTTCAATCCACCCGGCGACAATTATCTGGAAATTTGCGAGCATATAGAAGCGCGCCTCCAGCCATCAGGTTTTGAGTCGATCAAGCTGCGTGCCGAGGGTGCGCTGGGCGACAGCGACAAATATCCGCGCTGGAATGTCATTGCCCGCCAAGAAGGCGCCCGCCCGGGGCCTTGTGTGCATTTCAATGCGCACACCGACATCGTTGCGCTTGGCGAAGGCTGGACGAGGGACCCGTTTGGCGGGGATGTTGAGGCGGACCGTATCTATGGGCGCGGGTCCTGCGACATGAAGGGCGGGCTGGCCGCAGCCATCATCGCTGTCGAAGCCTTCATCAAGACCGTACCAGACTATGCGGGCTCGATAGAAATCTCGGGAACGGCTGACGAGGAAACGGGCGGATTTGGTGGGGTCGCCTGGCTTGCTGAAAAGGGCTGTTTCAATCCGGACCGGGTTGATCATGTCATCATTCCGGAACCGCTGAACAAGGATCGCATATGCCTTGGTCATCGCGGTGTATGGTGGGCAGAGATTGAGACCAGAGGCCGGATTGCTCATGGATCGATGCCATTTCTTGGTGATTGTGCGGTGCGGCATATGGGGGCCGTCATCGAGGAAATGGAAGCGACATTGTTTCCGGCGCTTGGGATGCGCGAGACGGCCATGCCCGTTGTGCCGGCCGGATCCCGGCAGTCGACGATGAATATCAATTCAATCCATGGTGGGCTTGCCGAACCCGAAGAGGGGTATACTGGCTATCCTTCGGCCCTGGTGCCGGACCGCTGTGTGATCACCATCGACAGGCGCTATCTGATCGAAGAGGACCCGGTGCAGGTGAAGGCCGAAATTGAGGCGCTGATGCAACGTGTGAAGGCACAGCGCCCTGGATTTGAATATGAAATCAGGGACCTATTCGAAGTGCATCCGGTCATGATTGGCGAGGATATGCCGGTGGCGGCAACCCTGTCTGCCGCCATTCAGGAAGTTATGGGACAGAAAGCCGAATTCGTTGTCTCGCCGGGTACTTATGACCAAAAACACATCGACCGCATTGGCCGGCTGAAGAATTGTGTGGCCTATGGGCCGGGTATTCTGGAACTGGCACACCAGCCGGATGAATGGATCGGCATCACGGACATGCTCGACAGCGCCAAGGTTATGGGTCACGCTTTGATGACACTTCTTGACAGGCAGGATTGAAGAGGAGAGGCAGACGATGCGACTTGACGGGAAGATTGCGGTCATCACCGGAGGCGGATCAGGCTTTGGTGCCGGTATCGCCGAGTGCTTTGTGGCCGAAGGGGCAAAAGTGGTCCTTGGCGATGTAAATCTTCAGGCTGCACAGGCGATGGCTGACAGGCTGGGCGGGTTGGCGGTAAAGTGTGATGTCAGCAAGGCTGACGACATGGCAATGCTTGTTGACGCGGCACTGGCGGCACATGGGCGGATAGACATTTTCATCAACAATGCGGGTACGACGCATCTTCCCCAGCCGATGGAGGATATTGAGGAAGAAGAGTTTGATCATGTCTTGATGGTCAACGCCAAGTCCGTCTATCTGTCGGCGCGGACTGTTGTTCCGGTGATGAAACGCCAGGCAAGTGGCGTGATCCTGAATATTGCATCGACCGCAGGCGTGTCACCTCGCGCCGGTCTGACCTGGTATAATGCCTCAAAGGGCTGGATGATTACCGCCACAAAAAGCATGGCCGTCGAACTGGCACCGAATGGCATCCGTGTTAACGCGCTGAACCCGGTCGCGGGTGAGACACCAATGCTGAAACGCTTTCTTGGCAAAGACACGCTGGAAATGCGCACAAAGTTCCTATCCACGATTCCGATGGGCCGGTTTTCAACACCGCAGGATTTGGCAAGCGCGGCCTTGTTCCTGTGTTCGGATGAGGCATCGATGATCACCGGCATCGGCATGGAANNNGNNNGCGGGCGANNTATNTGACAGNCGGNCGGGGTCCTTGTTTTGGCAGNGCAGAACAAGCCCGGCNCCAGACCTAGCCAGNGATGCCCATATTTTCTGACATGCCCATATAAACTGTCTGTACGCAGTCTTCTTCCAGAAGCGGATTGAAGAACACCACTTCCTCGGCCTGTGCGTGCGCAAAACTCTGGCGCAACCGCGCAAGAAATTTGTCCTGCGGCGGGTCGTTTGACCAGAGTGCAAAAATGCCGCCCGCCTTCAGTTGTCCAGACAGTCTGTGAAGACCGTCATCACTGTAGAAATCTGCATGTGAGGGATTAAGATAGAAATCCGGACTGTGATCTATATCCAGAAAAATACCATCGAAACGTCGGCCGGGCCGTTGCGGGTCAAATCCGTCGCCGCCGCGCGCCAGCGCAAAGAAATCACCTTCAANAAGGGTGCAGCGCGGGTCATCTGACAGNCGTNTGCCAAGGGGCAGGATNCCCTGATGATGCCATCTGATTACCGGTGCCAGATAGTCTATCACGGTGAGNGANNTTACATGGTCATATCCGAGGACAGCATCTGCGGTGTANCCAAGTCCAAGGCCACCAACCANAATGTCGGGCGCATCGGCAGCNAGCAAGGCCATCGGGATGTTGGCGAGCGCGACTTCNGATACCGTGAAATAGTCNGACATCAGATGTTCGTCATTCAGGANAACTTCAACCACATCGCGATCAAGCTTCAGGATGCGNCGCCGTCGCAACACNAGTTCACCAAGNGGCGTGTTGNTGTAGTCAAGTTCCTCGAACAAATGCGACATATAATGCTTTCTNCTGGCNGGGGCANACGCCGGTCAGGCGGCCGGATAGTCGCGCAGGAATACCGGCGCTTCGGGCGTTGACTGGTCCGGTTGATACCGATACCCGCCAGCAGTGAAATCCTGTATCGCGTCAGGGTCCTGCGCACGCGTCTGAACAATAAAGCGGGCCATGGCACCACGTGCTTTCTTGGCAAAGAAGCTGACGATCCGCGCGCGTCCATCCTTCAGTTCCTTGAAGACGGGTGTAATGACTGGCAGCGACAGGGCGGCCTGATCAACCGCGCCAAAATATTCCTGTGAGGCACAATTCACCAGTGCGGTGGCCCCGGTTGCCTGTGCCTGTTCGCCAAGGGCGTTGGCGATGTCTGATCCCCAGTATTCATATAGCGAGGTGCCGCGGTCGGTCTTCAGCCTGCTGCCCATTTCAAGGCGATATGGTTCAATCTCGTCAAGAGGNCGCAGCACACCATAGAGGCCTGAAAGGATNCGCAAATGGGTCTGTGCCCACGCCATGTCATCTGCGTCCAGAGACTGCGCTTCAAGCCCCTGATATGTATCACCAGCAAAGCTGAGCGCNGCAGGNTTTCTGTCCTGTGNGCCAAAGGNGGCAAACCGTTCGGTGTTCAACTGGGCCANTGAATCACTCAATCCCATCAGCGAACGGATATCATCATGTGACAGGCCGCGCGCGACGCCTGCCAGTTCCATTGCATTGTCCAGAAATGCCGGGCGTGTGGCGGCTACATCGCTGGCCGGGCTCATATCCAGCTTTTTTGCAGGCGAAATTACAACTAGCATGATCAACTCCTCTTCACAGACACAGATTTAGTGACTCAACGCCCGAACATCCAGAGCCTATTGGATAGCAGAGCTTGCATGATAGCTATGACAAATTGGCACATTNCCGGATNTNCCNCCCCTGTTGTTTCGTGCCGTGCGTGACCCNTCCAGATGTCTGCGGGTGTGAAATATCAACATCCTGCCAACAAAGCTGTTTGCTGACAGCGGCAAGCGGCGTTTACTGGGACAGTCGGCATGCGAGCGGCATGCAGGGCAGCGTTTCCACCCGTGAGGTTCAGGCATTATGGCGGTGATTGTTGCAGATATTGGTGGCACGAATGCGCGGTTTGCCATCTCTTCNCCAAANAGCCNGGGGCTGCAGCATGTCTGCTATCTGCGCTGCGCCGACTTTGCCGGGGTGGAGGATGCNTACGCACATTTTGCAGCGTCTGTTCCTGAGGCCATCAGGCNGGACCAGGCGGATGGCGCGCCGCAAGTGCTGAGCCTTGCTGTCGCTGGCCNGGTCAATGCCGANNTNGTCGAGGTNTCAAACAACCACTGGCAGTTTGAGAAACATCAATTGATGGCAGATCTCCAGCTCGACAGCTTGATAGTGATTAATGATTTCACGGCGCAGTCGCTNGCCCANTCATCAGTCCTGTCTGGNGAAATCGNCATCGACCATGAACAATTGCTGGGCNGCACACCGNATAACGCNGCGCCCTTGCTGGTGATCGGGCCGGGAACAGGGCTGGGCGTATCCGCCCTGATACCNCTGCCAGAAGGACCGCTGCCGGTTGAAGGNGAGGGNGGCAATATCCGTTTTGCCCCGCAGACCNAAATTGAACGCGATCTGGATGCCTTCATGCGGATGCGATCTGAACATGTCATCGTTGAACATCTGGCAAGCGGGCCCGGACTGGAGGCTATTCNCANGTTCTTGGTCAGTNACAAGCATGCCGGGCCTGCGCAACATGCGGACAGTTTNATGTCGGCTGACNGGATTGGTGCGGCNGCGCTGGCCGAAACCGGCCTCTGCCGGGATGCTGTCGATCTGATGTTCGGCATCCTGGGCAGTGTCATGGCTGATCATGTGCTNACAATCGGTTGCTGGCGTGGCGCNGTGATTGCTGGCGGTATAGTGCCACGCCTTGCCCCNCTGATCGGCACCAGNCCCTTTGAACAGCGCTTTCGTTCCGCTGGTGCCATGTCACATCTCTTGGCCGATGTGCCCGTATGGCTGTCGACAGATGCNNATGCCGGGCTGAANGGGGCNCGNGCGGCGCTCGACAACCCNNANNTGAGACACCGNCNNTTGANGGTGTAAGCCGNAAACAGANACNNGGCGACAGCGGGGTCTTGCNGNCCANNTGCCAGGNAAGNCGNGTCTGCTGATTNCCAGCTGCCGNTATTGCCCATTGATTGCCANGGTTCGGCGGGATCAAGNGGGTCGCCTTCCTGCAACAGTTCTACAGAGATGCCATCAGGCGAGCGGACGAAGGCCATATTGCCATCACGTGGTGGTCTGTTGATTGTAACGCCNGCCGCNATCAGCTTTTCGCACAGGGCGTATATGTCATCGACGCGGTAGGCGAGGTGCCCGAAATTGCGCCCGCCTGTATAGTCTTCAGCATCCCAGTTATAGGTGAGCTCGAGAGCTGGTGAGCGCGTCTCTTCATAGCGTTGTCNATCGTTTNGTGTAGAAAGAAAGTAGATCGTATAACGCCCTTTTTCATTTTCGATAGTTTTTGCTATCTCGAGGCCAAGAAGGTCGCAATAGAAATGCAGTGATGCATCGACATCAGTGATCCGGACCATTGTGTGAAGATAGCGCATTGAAAACTCCTCTTTTGTNATGTCAGCAGATGTGACNGGCTGCCTCATTGTCAAGAAACAGCCGGATATCGGGGTGATCGCGCAGCAGACTTGCCGGGCAATCGGGTGTCTTTGGGCCGTTGACCATCGCCCCAATGGCAGCCGCCTTCGCCGCGCCCGTGGCNACGAGGATGATTTGTTCAGCCGCACGAATATCGGCAATGCCAAGGGTGATCCCCTGCATGCCAACATCATATCCGTTGCGCTGGATTGTGCTTGCTGCCAGATCAATGATACGGCACCGGCTGTCATCGGGGCTTCCCGGCTCATTGAATCCGACATGGCCATTTACACCGATGCCAAGCAGTTGCATCGCCAGCCCCCCAGCCTTGCGGATTGCATGACAATGGCGCACAGCCTCGCCAGCCGGATCACCAGCCTGACCGTCAATCATCAGAAACCCGGCAGGCGCGGTGCGGAAGTTTGAAAACAGGCTGGTGGTAAGCTCATGCGCAAAGCTGGCAACAGGGGATGGTCGTCCTATGATCTCATCCAGCTGCGAGAAGACGGTGCTGGCGAACAGGCTGTTCTCCTGATTCTCGATCTTGAGAAGATGGTCATAGAGCGGCGTCATTGTCTGGCCGGTGGCAAGCCCGATCGGGCGGGCGCCGCTGGCCTNGGCACAGGCAATGAGCGCATCACCCGCAGCGGCTGCCGCCTGGCCGGAATCGTCAAATATGTGGATGTTGGTGGCGTGCATGGATCAGCGCCGCCGGCGTTCGAGAAGGGTCATGACGATAAGGCTGGCCAAAATGACCGCAGCGCCTGCAATGGTGTTGATCGAGGGCACTTCAGCGAAGACAAACAGGCCGATCAGGGTTGTCGGTACGATATGAAAATAGAACATCGGTGCCAGAAAACTNGCATCNGCCCGTCGAAAGGCNCGGATGAAGAAGAATTGCGCGGTCGTTGCAAGCAGGCCAGTCATAATCATCAGGATCAATTCGCCTGGTGATGGTGCTGACCACATCCACACGGCAAAGGGGGCTGTTACAAGGGCAATGCCGACAGAGTACCAGACCATGAGAGGCAGATCGCCCATCTCACGCGACAGATATTTTTGCAGGATTGTCGCCGAGCTGCCACAGCACATGCCGCACAGAGCCAAAAGGGCCACAAGCTGAAGCTGGCTGTCTTCTGGTGAGAAAATGAACAGGACAGCGGCAAAACCGATCCCGATAACCACCCAGCGTTGCCATGACTGGCTTTCTCTCAAAAAGAAATAGGCAATCAGCGACGTCACGGCAGGCCGCAGATAACCGATCGTGCTCAGCTGGGCCAGCTGGATTTGCGAGATTGTAAAAAAATTGACGGTGATGGCAACCGATGACAGCAGAACACGTAGGCTGTTCAGGCTCGGCTGTGTATACAAATCCTTCATCGACCCGCGCCAGGCCAGCAATGGGACAAGCAGCACTGCGCTGCTGAGACAGCGAATGAACACAATCTGAACAGAGGCGAATTCAATCCCCAGCATCTTCACGATCACAAGATGGCTGAGGGTGAATACCTCGTTCAGAATCAGAAACCGCAGACCGCCCAGATTGTCGGCAGGAGTGGCGTTCATTTCCCGTTGAAGGGCGTAAGCAGATTGGCAAAGAGGCGGAACGCCCCGACAACCATGTGATCCATCTGATAGAANAGGTTCAAGGCGCAATGCGCATGGCTTCCCGACCCGATCTCTGCGGCAAGCAGGCTGCCTTCAAGGGGATTTTCGCCGCTGTCGGCCATCGCCAGAAGCGGCACATAGGCCTGATCCCATTCCGAAGCGAAATAGAGGCCGCGTTCCTTGACCCAGCCGCCAAAATCCTTGTCGGTGATCTGGTTGGGACCGGCAAACAGCGGGTGATCCNGTTGCAGCATCTGCACTGGTGCGGATGCGTCTGTTACCCGCCAGCGTATTGACGGGCTGCCCGGCTGCAAGGGTAGTGGCGAACTGGTGTTCTGGTCCCAATTGTCGATAGGGCGGTGATACTGGCTGACAAAATGTCCACCAGCNTCGATCCATGGCCGTATGTAACGCATCGANNGGTTCAATGGTCGTGTACCACCGGNAAATACACCGGCAACCAGCACGTCAAGCCCATCAAACCGGCCAGATTGCAGATCNGAATCATCCAGCTGGACAATCTGTGCGCCAAGCTGGCCAGCCCAATGGTNGGCTTCATCAACACCGCCATCAATCCAGCCAATTGTCAGCCCGTCGAGGCCAGCTGTATCCACCAGCGCGATATCGGCAGCAGCCTGCGAGAAACGTGTCTGCCGNCGAATATGCGCGTAGGCCAGTTCCTGCGCTGTGTAGACAGGCTCATCGCCAAGGGTTGCATGAATGCGGTAATGGCCGGGGCCCGCGCCTGCCGCAAGTGTTACCCGGCCTGATATGCCGGTGCTGGATGCGGCTGGTGTTGCCTCAAACTGCCAGCCATCTGGCAAGGCCAGCTTTGCATCCTCGGACGNCGCCAGTGTNGCATCGGGCAAAAGCTGCATATCAACACCGGTATCCTTGCCAAGGCGCAGCAGGCTTCGCGCGGGCGCAATTCGACCGGTCTGGCGCGGCCTGGTCGAAAAGACCGTATCGGGACAGAGGGGCAAAACAAACTGGCAGTCCCCGACATGCAGGCAGACCTCGGCATGAAGACCTGCCGGGTCAGCCATGATGCCGTGCCACCCTGCCATCGCATCAATCGGTGGTCCTGAAATTGTCAGAGGGGCAGTCATCACGCGGCGACGGCCGGCATCACCTGCGTCTGAAAAGGCACCGCAGTCAAGCTGGCCCGGTCCCCGCAGCGTTGCAGACAGCCTGGGGGCATCGGCGGTGTCTGCCACATGCCAGCCAAGCTTTGCCTCGGCTGTGCTGCCGATTTCGGGCACGGCGGGACTGATCTCGAAATGCAATTGCAGTGCTGTGGCCTCGCTTGCCGCCATGGCAGCCTGACACATTTTCAGCTGCACACGATGTTTGTGCACTGGTGCGATATGCGCATTCAGCGTCAGCAAGGCAGACTGCAACCGGCACAGGGCTGCCATAACAGCCTTGCTGTCAGGGAATGCTGCCAGGGCATCCTCTGCGGCTTGCTGCGCGTCTGCAGCGGCCCGCTGTCCGGCCTCGGCATTGCCGTCACCACCGGGACAATGCGCCGCCAGTGCGCCAAGCGTTTCAGGTACGCCGTCAGTCAAATTGCTGTGAACCGGCGTGCCGCTTGCTGTGCGCAGCTGATGCAGCGGAACGGGTCTTTCTTCTTCATCGACCGGGCGTCCCATGCCCTGTGTTGCGTGACATGCACGTGACCATTCACCAACCTGTGCATAGGTACCGCCAAGGACGGGATCGTAACCACCGGTCAGGATTTCATGTGTGGCGTTCGGTGGTGGAACCTCGTCATCATATGCGCCGCCGCCACCGCCCCATGCCGGCAGATACAGTGCGTTGACCTGCCAGGCAGGCAGACCCAGATCGGCAAAGCTGTCGGCGCGCGCGGCGTCATCAAACGCCGCCAGTGTTGACTGGGTTACAGCACGGTGATGCCCATGTTGTCCTGGCACATCCAGAAAAGTGGGAATCAGAATGTCCGGCCTGAACAGTCTGACCATCTTGACGATCTGGCGCAGCGTGTGTGTCTTGCCCCAATGTTCATAGGTTTGTTCCGCCGACTTGGAAAATCCGAAGTCACGAATCGGATCATCAGGCGTTTCGGCAAGCCATCCGATATCCGCCCGGATGACCTTCATCGCCTCAAACAGCTCTTCACTTCGCAGATAGCCCAGCGCATCACCGCGTTCCGGCCCCAGCGCATTCTGACCGCCCTGACCGCGCACCGCATTCACATACACCACATGCATGCCGTCACCCAAAGACAGGCGGGCCAGCATCCGGGATGTTTCATCATCCGGATGCGCACCTGTCTGCATAAAGATCACGGTCGACTGCAGGGATTTCAGCCACCCGTAAAGATGTCGCAGTGGCTGGCGTTGTTCCTGCCTTGTGATGAAGTCCTTTTTCATCGGTCTTTGGCCCTTTCCTGAGTGCGGCTTAGCGTGATGGTGTAGGCTGATCTTGCTTCGGGAAAGATGTTGATCGAAACTTCCACTGGCTGTTTCAGATGGTTCAGATACCGGCGTGTCATTTCGAGTCCCAGTGACCCAGCTGGCAATTTCATCTCGGCGCAGATTGTATCGGGAATGATAACAGGTCGAATCGTCTGCTGAATTTCGCTGACCGCGATCCCGTATTCCTCTTCGATGAGGTCGCATATGAACCCGCTGTAATTGGCGATGCGGCCGGTAATGCCTTTGAACTTTTGATCGATATAGACATCGCCCCACACCAGCATTTCACCGCTATCAAGATCATTGCGATGTTGCGAGATATGTACCCAGCGCGATCCCGGCGCTGCGCCGAGGCGGGTCGCCAGCAGAGTGTCGCACACAATGTCACTCTGGCCGGTGACAATACGTTCAGCGCCCCGCCCATAGAGAAGGTCATCAACAGGCCGTGTGGTGTAGCGATATTCAGTGAACGGCTTTTCTGCCAGCACCTTTGTGCCATCGCCGCGGCGTCGTGAAATCAGGCCGAGGGCCTCAACATAATCGAGGGCACGGCGCACGGTAGGCCGACTGACCCCAAATTCAGAGGCAAGCTGCTTCTCGCTTGGAAGATAATCACCCACCTGGTATTCGCCGGTGCCAATCCGTTTGGTCAGCTGATNCGACAATGTTGCGTAGCGCGTTTCCAAATCAAAACCCCGGACTCACATATGTTGTCATTGATGCCGTTGCGGGCGTGTCCGACAGGCGACGGGCCAAAAGCAAGTCACGCTGGTGGGTATGGTCCGCTTTTCCTTTGACAACATGGAAAGTCGTATCATAGGTTTTTACATTAGCAAAGGTAAATACCTTTTGAGACATGCATGAAGCAGACGGAGGGACGGATGAAGAAGTGGTTGAAATCGGCTTTTGCACTGGCCATCGGTGGCACCTCGCTCGTATGGAGCGGATTGGCCCAGGCCGTGGAAATCGAATATTGGCAGTATACCTATGCCAGCCGGGTCGAAGCGATAGACAAGCTCATCGAGAGTTTTGAAGCGGCGAACCCTGGCATAACGGTGAAGCATACGCATTTCCCTTATGCAGATTATCGCAAGAAAGTGGCTATTGCTGTGTCTGCCGGTGACGGGCCAGACGTTGTCCAGTTGTATTATGGATGGCTGAATGACTATCGTGACGGGGGGCTGATCCAGCCGCTTTCCAGTTCTGCTTTCCCGCATGCCAAGATTGAGGAAGAGTTTTTCCCGATGGTTGGCACGATGAAGGTTGATGGTGAATATTGGGGTTTGCCGACGGCAGTGCGCTCGCTGGCCCTGTTCTGGAACACCGACATGTTTGCCGAAGCTGGTCTTTCCGGTCCGCCCGAAACGCTGGACGAGATGGTCGACTATGCCAAGAAGCTGACCAAGAAGGATTCGGACGGCAACTATCTCAGCGTGGGCTTTGCTGTTGATACCGATGGTCAGGATCACCATTGGTGGCGCGAAGTTCTGACCAGGCTGTATGGCGGCCAGCCATATTCTGATGATGGCAAGACCGTAGCCTATACGTCGGATGCCGGTGCCAAGGCGCTGAAGTTTCTGACTGACTTTGAAGCAGTCCACAAGACAGGTGCGAACGGCTTTATGAACCGTGGTCAGGATGCCTTTGCTGCCGGTCAGGCAGGGATGGTTCTTGACGGCTCATTCCGGATTTCCAAGTTCGTGAAGCAGGACGGCCTGAACTTTGCCATCTCGGAACTGCCCGGACATAACGGCAAGCGCTACAACTTCTCATCCTACTGGGTGAATGGCATCAGCTCGAAGGCAGATGGTGAGAAGAAAGCAGCAGCGGAAAAGTTCCTGCAGCATCTGACATCTGACGATGCCATGCAGCTGTGGCTGGATACGGTAGGTGAATTGCCGGCCAAGCCGGCGGTTGCGCTTGTTGACGCCAACAAGACCCACCCGCTCTATGGTCCGTTCATTCGCGGTCTGAGCTATGCCAATGCAACAGCCTTCGTGTCAGAAAAGCCGCAGCGGCAGTCGCTGATTGATGCCTATGACATGGTTGTTCTTCAGGATGCAGACCATGCAGCCGCACTGAAGAAGGTTGCCAAAGCCGAGCAGGAAGTCTTCGACGAATTCTTCGAGGACTGACACGCATCGCCTGAAATCTGCGCAGATGGCAGCGACATGTTGCCATCTGCCCATTCTTTGAATAGCCGGACACCTGAACATATGGCCGATTTCTGGAACAAGCTGACGATCAAGCAAAAGCTGGCAATTACCGCCTGGCTTTTTCTGGCTGTTCCATTGGTCTTTTACATAACGATCCGGTTTTATCCGACCTTCGAGGCCTTTTACGTCTCAACGATGAAATGGAACCTGCTTGGTGCGAAAAAGGCCATCGGGCTGAAGAACTACATCAAGATATTCGCGGATGAAGATTTCTGGCTGGTTTTGTGGAACACGATCAAATATGCGCTTGTCGGTGTGCCGGTCAGCATGGTGGTCGCCTTTATTATCGCCTATTGGCTGAATGAGATCGATTTCGGCCATGACTTCATCAGAGCGATGTATTTCATTCCCTTCCTGACGACGGCTGTTGCGATGGCCTGGGTCTGGCGATGGTTCTATCAACCGCTGCCAATCGGCTATTTCAATATCATGCTGTCATGGGTTGGCATTCCGCAGCAGCCATTCCTGAAATCGGTGACGCAGGGACTGTATTCGATTATGGCGCCGGCGGTATGGGCGGGACTTGGGTTTCAGATCGTGATTTTNATTGCCGGTATCAGGGCTGTTCCCCGNAGCTATTTTGAAGCGGCGGAGATTGACGGGGCNGGNCGGTGGCAAATTCTGCGGGAAATAACGCTGCCAGCCCTGAAGCCGACAATTATTTTCCTGACCGTTGTGTCGACCATCGGATTCCTGAGGATTTTCGATCAGGTCTACACAATGAGCGCTGACAGCGCTGGCGGCCCCTTGAACTCTACCAAGCCGTTGGTGTTGATGATTTATGAATTTGCCTTTGATGAATTCAAGCTNGGCCGGGCATCGGCATTGACCGTAATCCTGTTCCTGATCTTGCTTGTTGTAAGCTTGGGTCAACTCTGGCTGATGCGGAAGCAGAAATGAGTGATGTGAACGCAACCATGGCGCGGCTGGAACGGGCGCGGCCCGGCAAGGTCATCTTGTGGACCTTGCTGTTCCTTGGCGGCGTTGTCATGATCACACCNATCGTGTTCATGGTAGCGACGTCTTTCAAGACCGGACAAGAAGTCTTTCAGCTGAGTATCATTCCTGACAGGCCGACGCTGGAGAACTATCTGTTCATCCTGCAGGAGTCAAAATTCACNCGCTGGATGCTNAATTCCCTGTGGGTGGCAACCTTTAGCACNGTCTCGGTTCTGTTTTTCGACTCACTGGTTGGATATACGCTGGCGAAGTTTGACTTCCGCGGACGTCAGATCGTGTTTATCGCCATCCTCAGCACGCTGATGATCCCGACCGAAATGCTGATCATTCCNTGGTATATGATGTCGCGCAGTTTCGGGTGGATTGATACCTATTGGGGGATTGCGTTTCCCGGTCTGATGACCGGTTTNGGCACGTTTCTGATGCGCCAGTTTTTCATGAGCCTNCCTGATGAGCTGATTGAGGCTGCGCGNATTGACGGCTGGTCGGAATTTGCCATCTGGTGGCGGATTGCCATGCCGCTGGTCATTCCGGCCCTGTCCGCGCTGGCGATCTTTCATTTTCTGGGGAACTGGACGGCATTTCTCTGGCCGCTGATCGTTACCAACGATCCGGATATTTATACCATCCCGGTTGGCATCGCCTCATTCAATGGTGAGTTCCAGATGGATTGGGAAATTGTTATGACCGCGTCTTGTCTGGCCACCCTGCCAACATTGCTGGTGTTTCTGTTGCTGCAGAAATTCATTATTCGCGGAATTATGCTTGCCGGGCTGAAGGGATAATTTGAGATGAATTCGGATTACGATACATTTCCGGCCCAAGTGTATGCAGACAGCGTTCTTGCGCCCGATCTGGATATCTACAAGCAGCATTTTTCAGCACCTCTTCATGCGATAAACCTGGCGCATGGGGTGATGCTGGCTGAACAGGGNTTGCTGCANCCGGCAGACAGCGCAGCCATTCTTGCTGCCCTTCTCAAGATCGACAAGGACCGCGCGTGGGCAGATCAGGAGTTTGACGGCAGTTTTGANGATCTGTTTTTCCTTATCGAACAGGAGCTGGGCCGTCAGGTTGGCGAAGACACAGCTGGCCGGCTGCATACAGGACGATCACGCAATGACATGGAGCATACGATGTTCCGGATGCAGTTGCGGGCCCGCCTGCTGCGACTTCTGGAACAATATGGCGCGCTGGCAGATCGCTTTCTGGCGCGTGCCGGCCAGGGCATTGACGAGACCGTGTTGTTATACACGCACGGCCAGCCGGCACAGGTTTCGGTGCTTGGGCATTATCTGGGGGCCGCGATTGAATTCGTCCTGCGCGACATGACCCGCCTGATGGCAGCGCTGGAAGATGTGAACAAGTGCCCGATGGGGGCTGCGGCCATTACAACTTCGGGCTTTGATCTGGATCGTGACCGTGTGGCTGCGTTGCTGGGCTTTTCGGGCGTCGTCGAAAATTCTTATGGGGCGATTGCCAATGTCGACTACATAACAGGCAGCTATGGCGCTATCCGTCTGGGATGTATCCATCTTGGCCGGCTGGTCCAGGATCTGGTGACATGGACCGGCTTTGAAGTGTCGCAGATTGATGTGGCGGACGGGTTTGTCCAGATCTCTTCAATCATGCCGCAAAAGCGCAATCCGGTACCGCTTGAACATCTGCGCCTCAAGCTGTCACTTGCTGGCGGTGGTGCAGACCAGATCGTGCAGACGATGCACAATACCCCCTTTGCCGACATGAATGATTCCGAGAGGGAAACACAGGCCACAGGCTTTGAGGTTTTTGACCGGCTGGACCATGCGCTGCCATTGCTGGCCAGTTTTGTTGAGGCGATGAAAACCAACCAGCCATCGATCAACCAGCGCATCCAGAAATCGATGGCCACAATCACTGAGTTGGCAGATACGATAGTCCGATCAGAAAAAATCGGTTTCAGACCGGCCCATCATGTCGCCAGCAAACTGGCACGTGCAGCACTGTCAAGCGGCATGGGGTTTGATGAACTGCCGTGGGATCTGTTCGCGCAGACCTTTGAAGAGGTCACTGGACGCAAACCTGACATGGACAAGGAATTGCTGACGCGCGCGACCAGCCCGCAGAACTTCGTGGCCGTGCGGGAAATGGCCGGAGGTCCGGGACCGGGTGCCTTGCGGCAGTCACTGGATGGCTATGCAGGCAGGCTGGCAAGCCTGAAGACCGGCATGGATGATATTCACAAGCGGATCAAACAGGCTGATGAGGCGCGCGCCCATGCGGTGTCAGGCCTGATCGCAGGGGAGACATAGGACATGGCAGAGGTGAGTCTTCAGGGAGTTCACAAGCTGTTCGGGTCGGTTACGGCGGTCGAAGATTTCAACCTGTTGATTGGCAGTAGCGAATTTGTGGTGTTTGTTGGCCCGTCTGGCTGCGGCAAATCCACAACCCTGCGCATGCTGGCGGGGCTGGAAGATGTGTCGTCAGGGGTTATTTCGATTGATGGCAAGCCGGTCAACAACGTCCATCCGAAAGACCGTGACATTGCCATGGTGTTCCAGAATTACGCGCTGTATCCGCACCTGAATGTGTTCGACAACATATCCTTTGGCCTGCGGGCCAAGCGACTGCCAAAAGAGGAAATTACGACGCGGACAAATGAAGCAGCCGACATTCTGGGGCTTGATGAATTGCTGAAACGGCGGCCCGGCGAGCTGTCAGGCGGGCAGAAGCAACGTGTCGCAATGGGGCGGGCAATTGTCAGAAAGCCAAAGGTGTTCCTGTTTGACGAACCGCTGTCGAACCTTGATGCCAAGCTGCGCCACAAGATGCGCGCCGAGATGAAGTTGCTGCATCAGCGGGTGCAGACAACCACCGTCTATGTGACGCATGATCAGGTGGAAGCGATGACGCTGGCTGACCGAATAGTGATCATGAATCTGGGGCGGATCGAGCAGGTGGGCACGCCGGATGAAGTCTATAAACATCCTGCCAGCCAGTTTGTTGCCAGCTTTATCGGATCGCCGGCCATGAATTTTGCTACGGGCACCGTTACCGGCACAGGATCAAAGGCGAAACTAAAAACAGACAGTGGCGAGAGCATCGGTCTTGGCGGTCGTGATATTGCTGAAGGTCGACGGATTCAGCTGGGATTCCGGCCAGAACATATGATGCTGGCAAAGGCTGCCAAACCGGCCAGCGGCCACATATCAATAAGCGCGCATATCACTGTCATTGAACCTATGGGTCATGAAACGGTACTAACCTGCGATGCCGGCTTTGGCGAGATTGTTGGAAAATATGAAGGGGAGGATCGCTTCAAGCCCGGCGATGCCGCCAATTTCCATATTCGTGCAGACCGGCTGCATTACTTCGACCTTGATACCGGCCTTCGTATCTGACGACGGGTATTGCGATTTGCCCTGAGGGGTGAGACCGATATCCTAACCAAATTCGGCACGAAGCGCCGCATCATGCTGGCCGAGGGAAGGCACCGGCCCATAATCAGCAGCCGCGCCGCGTGTCACGGGTCCCGGGGCCATCAGCTCAATCTCTCCACCATCGGATTGAACGGTGATAAACCGGTTCTGTGGGTGTGCTGTCAGGTCCTCAAGATCGGTCAGTCTGCCAAAGGCGATGCCGGCAGCTGTCAGACGTTCGATGATCGTCTCGCGCGGGGCGCTGCCAAACACACCGGCAACGATATGTTCCAGCGCATCCCGGTTGGCAACGCGCATATTGTTGGAGTCAAAACGTTCATCAGTTGCGATTCCATCATCACCAAGAACATCGGCACAAAGCTGTTTCCATTCGCGTTCATTCTGAATCGAAATCAGTACAGCCTTGTCATCACTGCACATGTAGGCGCCATACGGGGCAATGGTTGGATGACGCAGCCCGACACGTGCCGGTGGTTTACCGCCATA
>NYTO01000066.1 GCA_002683535.1 SAR116 cluster bacterium | reverse complement strand
GCGGTTTGATTATTCTGGCCATGGACTGTCCAGCGGGGATTTCCTTGATGGCAATATCTCCAGCTGGACCGCGGATTGCCTCTCCGTTCTGGATGCGCTGACCACCGGACCGCAGATTCTTGTCGGCTCATCACTTGGCGGCTGGCTGATGTTGAATGTGGCGCTGGCGCGCACGGATCGTGTCGCCGGATTGATTGGTATCGCTGCCGCGCCGGACTTTACCGAAGACCTGTTATGGGCGGCATTCACGAATGATCAGCAGCGTCAGATCGAGGCGGAGGGCAGGATCGCCCTTCCCAACCCCTATTCCGATGAACCGGTGATATATCCGTGGCACCTGATTACGGACGGGCGTCACAATCTGCGGCTTCGGGGCGGGCTGGACATTACCTGTCCGGTGCATCTTATGCATGGCATGAAGGATGCGGAGGTGCCGTGGCAGACAGCCACCGCAACCGCCGCAGCGCTGGCAAGTGATGACGTCGAGGTAACGCTGGTCAAAGAGGCCGGCCACCGCTTTTCCGAGCCGGACGAGATCGCGCGGCTTGTCGCAGCGCTGGACAGGATGACCGCAAAGACAGGCTAGAAATCAAGATCGGTGTAATGCGGCGCGGCGGCGATGCCGACAACACCATCATTCAGCAGGTCGCGAAAGGCGGGCCTTGATTTGATCTTGGCGTACCAGTTTTTTGCCTCGGGATGGCGCGACCAGTCGATATCACCGAAGAAATCAGTGACCGACAGATGCGCTGCGGCCGACAGATCGGCAAGCGACATCGCCTTGCCGGCAAGCCAGTTTCCCTGCTCTGCCAGCCAGTCAATATAGTCCAGATGGATCTTCAGGTTCGACAGTGCCGCACGCATGACTTCGGATGACGGGTTGCCTGCATTCGCAACGCGTTTGACATAGCGCTCATTCAATAGCGGGTTGCCGACCTCGACAACAAATTTCGTCTCGAACCAGTGGGTGAGACGGCGGATTTCGGCACGCTCTGCCGCACTGCCCCAGATGAGGCTTGTTGCGGTATCCTCTGTCTCTTCCAGAAACTCTGCAATCACCAGGCTGCCAGCCAGCACGACACCATTTTCGGTGACAAGCACAGGCACATCACCAGCCGGGTTCATGGCCAAAAACTCATCATGCCGTTCCCACGGTGATTCCAGCTTCGGCATAAACACAAGGCCACGTTCCGCAAGCATCAGACGCGCCGTTCGGGACGCCGCGTAAAGAGGGTGGTGATGGAGGGTCCTCATGAAGACATTCCTGCTACTTTATCTCGGCATCCGGGACAGCGCGATGGTACCGGCAGTCACGATGAAAATCCATAGGCAGATCGTCCGCCATGCGCTAGGGCGACAGCGCACGCACCGGCAGTGGTCCGGATGGCAGCGATGCCAGCGCACCTTTTACAAGCTCGAAGAATTGCAGCCGTTCAGGCTCGATGAAACCGGGCCAGTCGATGCCATAGGGCGCCGCCGGAACAAAGCCGAATTTCGGATAGTAATCAACTTCACCTGACACCAGCACCAGCTTCCACGGGCCCTTCTTTGCTCGTCGCAGTGACTCTGCAATCAGCTGTTTGCCGTATCCCTTGCCGCGCATGACCGGACGCACGGCAAGTGGACCAAGCAACAAAATGATGTCACCGCCAAGCTGCACTTCCCAATAGCGGAGCGAGCCCACCACTTCATCATCATTTCGGATGACCAGACACAACGACGCAACCGGCGGGCCGGGGCGCAGATTCCAGACCGACCTTTCATGGCGGCTTGATCCGAATGCCTCGGCCATCAGGCTTTCAATTGCGGGGATATCCGCGTCTGTCTGCAGGCAAATATCAGTCATGCCACAGACCTAACGCAGAACCATAAATCCGTGCAAGAGGTCAGGCGATCTGTGCCCCACCAGCTGCATCTGCTGCATCTGTCAGCGGCGCCGCCAGCAGCGGAATAATTTCACTTGGGACTACATGCCAGAACTTGCCAACCTCGACATCCCACTCATTCAAAAGCCGAAGTGCCAGCGCCGAATCGGTTGCCTTTGCGTGCGTCTCGACCAGCCCGCGCAATTCAGCCTCCCAGTGGGATGACTGTATCCGCACAACCTGCAGGCTGTCGGGATTGATCCGGTCATGCGCTGTTCCGTCAGGGTCATAGACGAACGCCATGCCGCCGGTCATGCCCGCCCCGAAATTGTCACCAATCTCGCCAAGGATCACGACCTGCCCGCCTGTCATATATTCGCAGGCATTCGTGCCAGCGCCTTCAACCACTGCGGTTGCGCCGGAATTGCGAACACACAGACGTTCACCAGCCTGACCGGCAGCAAACAGCTTGCCCGACGTTGCCCCGTACAGGACGGTGTTGCCAATGATGGTGTTCTCATGCGCAACGAAGCTGGCGGCTGCCGACGGGCGCACAACAATCGTTCCCCCGGACAGTCCTTTTCCGACATAGTCATTGGCATCGCCAATCACTTCCAGCTGCAGACCCTGCACAGCAAACGCACCAAGAGACTGACCGGCAGTGCCACGAAGACGGACCGAGATATGTCCTTCACGCAGACCAGTCATTCCGAACTTGCGCACGATATGCGATGACAGGCGCGTGCCGATGGCGCGCTGCGTGTTTTCCACATTGTAGGACAGCTGCATCTTCGATCCGTATTGCAGCGCCGTACTGGCATCGCGCACCATCAGTGCATCCAGCGTGTCTGGCACTTCGGTACGGGCGCGGTCACGCGGGCTGCCGGTTTCTGTCATATCGCTATCCACCTGAACCAGGATTGGGTTCAGATCCAGATCATCCAGCGCCGCATCGCCGCGACTGACCTGTGTCAGCAGGTCGGTACGACCGATGACCTCCTGCAGCGAACTGAAGCCGAGCCCGGCCAGGATTTCGCGCACCTCTTCAGCGAGATGCGTGAACAGCTGCACCACTTTTTCCGGTGTGCCCTCAAATTTGGCGCGCAGATCATCGCGCTGTGTGCAAACGCCGACCGGACAGGTGTTGGAATGGCACTGACGCACCATGATGCACCCCATGGCAATCAGCGATGATGTGCCGATACCATATTCATCTGCACCCAGCATCGCGGCCATGACAATATCGCGGCCTGTCTTCAGCCCGCCATCGGTGCGCAGCACCACCTTGTCCCGAAGATCGTTCATCGACAGGACCTGATGTACTTCCGACAGGCCCATCTCCCACGGCAGACCGGCATATTTGATAGATGACTGCGGGCTGGCACCCGTGCCGCCGCCATGACCTGACACCAGAATTGCATCGGCCTTTGCCTTGGCAACGCCGGCAGCAATTGTCCCGATACCGGTCGAGGCGACAAGCTTTACGCATACTTTTGCATCCGGATTGATCTGCTTCAGATCATAGATCAACTGCGCAAGGTCCTCGATCGAATAGATGTCGTGATGCGGGGGCGGCGAAATCAGCGTCACCCCGGGGGTTGAATGCCGCAACCGCGCAATCAGACTGTCGACCTTGATGCCGGGCAGCTGGCCGCCCTCACCGGGCTTTGCACCCTGCGCCACCTTGATCTCGATTTCCTTGCAACTGTTCAGATATTCCGCTGTCACGCCGAACCGGCCAGAGGCAACCTGCTTGATCGCACTTGACGGATTGTCGCCATTGTCACGAAGCTTGAAGCGTGCCGGATCCTCGCCGCCTTCACCGGAATCAGACTTTGCGCCAATACGATTCATCGCAATGGACAGCGTTTCATGTGCCTCGGGGCTCAGCGCGCCAAGCGAAATGCCGGGGGATACCAGGCGCTGGCGGATACGGGTGATTGATTCCACATCTTCAAGACTGACAGGCGCACCGGTCGGCTTGAAATCCATCAGGTCACGCAGATTGATTGGTGACTGACCATCAACAAGTGACGAGTATTTCTTCCAGCTTTCATAGGACCCGGTATCGCAGGCGTGCTGCATCGCATGGATCAGTTGCCCGTCAAATGCGTGGCGTTCACCCGACCGGCGATACCGGAAGAACCCGCCTACCGGCAGAAACACATCGGCCATTTCAAAGGCCTTCTTGTGCATCCGGGTCACGCGCGAGGCAATACCGATCAGGCCGAGACCAGAGATGCGCGATGACATTGGCGGGAAGAATTTCGCCACCAGCGCGCGGGACAGGCCAAGTGCCTCAAAATTATAGCCACCACGATAAGACGCAATCACAGATATGCCCATCTTCGACATGATTTTCAGCAATCCGTCTTCGACAGCCTTGCGGTAATTCGCCACCGCCTCAATAAGTGTCAGACCGGTCAGCAAGCCGCGATCATGCCGTTCGGCAATGGCTTCTTCAGCCACATAGGCGTTCACCGTGNTCGCCCCGCAGCCAATCAGCNCGGCAAAATGGTGCACATCAAGGCATTCGCCNGATGCCACATTGACCGATGCGAATGTACGCAATTGCTGGCGCACCAGATGCGAATGCACGGCTCCGGTGGCAAGAATCATCGGGATCGGCGCGCGCGTTGCGGACACAGAACGGTCCGACAGCATCACATGCTCGCATCCCGACCGCACCGCTTCTTCGGCCTCGGCTGAAATGCGTTCCAGCGCCGCATCAAAATCATCGGNGCCTTCAATATCGAATGTGCAGTCAATCAGGACAGCCTTGCTTCCCAGATAGGACGTCAGCGCATCCCATTCAGCAATGGTCAGCACGGGGGAATTCAGCAGCAGATGATCGCACTGTTCGGGTGCCTCATCCAGAATATTGCCGAGATTGCCAAGCCGTGTGCGCAGGGTCATCACATGGCGTTCCCGCAGACTGTCGATCGGCGGGTTTGTGACCTGCGAGAAATTCTGCCGGAAGAAGTGATGCAATCCGCGATAGCGGTTGGACAGNACAGCCAGCGGCGTGTCATCGCCCATGGACCCGACCGCTTCCTTGCCCGTCTCGGCCATCGGATGCAGGATCAGTTCAAGATCTTCCATGGTCCAGCCAGCCATCAGCTGGCGGCGGCGCGCATNCAGCGTGTCCATTTTGGCCGGGGCCTTGCCGCCATTTTGTGCCAGCAACGCGTTCATCTGTTGCGCCCGGCTCGTCCATTGTCCCCAATCGCGCTTGCCAGCNAGTTCGGCCTTCAGCGCATCATTCGAGAACATTTCGCCGCGTGCCAGATCAATGCCCATCATCTGGCCGGGGCCGATACGGCCACGTTCAACGATACGGTCTTCCGGCACCACAACCATGCCNGTTTCCGATCCGGCAATCACCAGCCCGTCATTGGTNACCACATAGCGCATCGGACGCAGGCCATTCCGGTCAAGACCAGCAATCACCCAGTTGTTGGCATAGGCCGCAATTGCGGCCGGTCCGTCCCATGGCTCCATCACCGAATTGCAATAGGCATACAGCTTTGCAAGCTCGCTATCACCGCTGACATCAACGGCAGCCGGTATCATCATGGTCTTCACCATGGGCAGCGACCGACCGCCATGTCCCATCAGCTCGAACACAGCGTCGAGAGCGGATGAATCTGAACTGCCCTTGGCAACAACCGGCTTCAATTCCTCGACCATGTCACCAAACAGCGGCGAGGCCATTCGGTCTTCATGGCAGGTCATCCAGTTCTGGTTGCCCCGAATGGTGTTGATCTCGCCATTATGTGCCAGCACNCGGAACGGCTGCGCCAGCTTCCATGTCGGCATGGTGTTGGTGGAATAGCGCTGGTGATAGATGGCAAAGGCAGAAATGAATCGTGTATCAAGCAGATCCGGGAAGAAAGCTGTCACCTGCTCGGCCAGAAACATGCCCTTGTAGATGATTGACCGGCTNGACATTGAACAGATGTAGAAGTCGCTGATCAATTCGGCTGTCACAGCCTTTTCAATCCGNCGGCGCACCACATAAAGCTGCCGCTCTGCCTCTTCCTCATCCAGATCAGCCGGCATCGAGAACATGATCTGTTCAATTTCCGGACGCGTTGCATTCGCCTTGTCACCAAGCGCGNGGATATCNACCGGCACCTGCCGCCANCCATAGATNGAATGGCCAACCGCAAGAATTTCCTGTTCGACGATGCACCGGCACCGCTCCTGTGCGCCGAGATCGGTCCGCGGCAGAAACACCATACCGACTGCCAGACGNCCNCCATCATCCTTGTGACCGGTGCGGGCAATATGTTCGATGAAAAAGTCACGCGGAATTTCGATATGGATACCGGCGCCATCACCGGTCATGCCATCAGCATCAACCGCGCCNCGATGCCAGATGGCCTGCAACGCCTCGATTGCNGCATCGACAACAGCGCGGGTCGGCTTGCCGTCACGTGCGGCAACAAATCCAACACCGCAGGCATCATGTTCCATGTCCGGTGCGTACACGCCAGCTATCTCCAGCCTGGCTTCATTGGCAGCCCGGCGGGCAAGATAGCTGTCTGCATCAAAACGGGTTTTATCTGACATGATCTTCATCCTTGTTGGGCGATCAGGCACCGGCGGCGGCGGCCTGCGGCGCTTCGGACTGCGCCATGATATAGGAATGGATGGCATCTGCGGCGTCGCGCCCATCGCGNACACCCCAAACAACAAGCGATGNGCCGCGCACAATGTCACCAGCTGCAAANACACCGGGAAGGCTGGTCATCATGGTCTGCCAGTCAATATTGATGGTGCCCCACCTGGACACCTCCAGNGCCGGCGCATCAAACATCTGTGGCAGGTCTTCCGGATCAAACCCCAAAGCCTTGATGACNAGATCGGCCTCAATTTCATGTGCCGACCCNTCAATGATCTGCGGTACCTGCCGGCCTGTTGCATCNGGCTGCCCAAGATGGATTTTCTGGGCCTGCACAGCGCGCACATTGTCATCACCAAGAAAGGCCTGCGGGGCTGACAACCATTTGAAAACAACCCCCTCTTCCTCGGCATTGGCAACCTCACGCTGCGATCCCGGCATATTGGCGCGGTCACGGCGATACAGACAGGTTACCGATTTNGCATTCTGGCGGACGGCTGTACGCACACAATCCATCGCGGTGTCGCCGCCACCAACCACAACCACATTCCGTCCCTCGGCATTCAGCTCGCCGCTTTCAAAGGCAGCCACGTCATCGCCAAGGCTTTTGCGGTTTGATGCGGTCAGGTAATCCAGCGCCGGAACAACCCCGCCAAGCCCGACACCCGGGACAGAAATGTCGCGTGCTTTATAAACGCCTGTGGCAATCAGAACGGCGTCATGGGCAGCGCGCACATCCTCAAAGCTGCGGTCGGTACCGATGTTCACATTCAACTGAAAGGTAACACCGCCNTCTGCCAGCAGCTTGTGCCGGCGCTCAACCACATGCTTTTCCAGCTTGAACCCCGGAATACCATAGATCAGCAGCCCGCCAACGCGGTCATAGCGATCATAGATTGTCACCTGATAGCCCTGCTGTCGCAGCATATCNGCGGCNGCAAGGCCAGCCGGNCCCGCGCCAATAATCCCGACCGATTCGCTNCGCTCTGCAANAGGCTGCGGNGGCTGCACCCAGCCATTTTCAAAGGCTGTCTCTGTGATATGCTTTTCAACAGCGCCGATTGTGACCGATTCGAATCCTTTTTCAATGACGCAGCTGCCTTCGCACAGACGATCCTGCGGGCAAATGCGACCACAGATTTCCGGCATGTTATTCGTCTGGGCTGACAGTTTATACGCCTCTTCCATCCGCCCTTCAGCAGTCAGCATCAGCCAGTCCGGGATATTATTGTGCAGCGGGCAGTTGATCTGGCAGAACGGCACCCCGCACTGGGAACAGCGCGATGCCTGCGTTTCAGCGACATCCTTGTCAAATTCATCATAGATTTCGCCAAAGTCCGCAATCCGCATATCCGCGTCGCGCTTGGATGGCGTTTCCTTGCTGGTCGTCACAAATGACAGCATCTTTTTCGACATATCGATCCTCGCTTCACCAGATCTCATCCGGTAAAAAAAGACGTGGCTCCATCGCCAGCACACCCGCCACTCTGGCTGTCCACCGGCCTGTACAGGCACCACATCATAATTAGTCAGCAATAGTTACCCTTTTTATTTCAAAAATGCAAGCTTTCTCGCGCAGCCGAAAGGGCGTGCTGGCTGGAAACCGTGTTTTAAGTCCGATATAGTACTATTTTCCCGTCACCCCTTGTTACCAGCTTGCCATCACTGCGATTTGACGCCGACTGCATTTTGCGGCAAGCAGACAAGGCACCGGTTGCCTGGTGCATCCCGATTATCCCACGCATCCGGGCGACAGATGTATGATGGTGACAACAGGCATGTTTTCCGAAAGCATGTGACCTGCAGACATGTTGCCCACAACAATCTTGCCGCCGGATATGAAGTCCGTGAACAAGCCGCCAAGGATATGATGAAAGAATGACGCGATGCCTTTTACCCTCCTGATTCTGGTTGCGGTCATTCAGGGCCTGACTGAATTTCTGCCGGTCTCATCTTCGGGACATCTGGCATTGATTCCGATGATAACCGATCACCCCTATCAGGGCCGCGCCATCGATGTGGCGGCCCATGTAGGCACACTTGGTGCTGTTATGTGGTATCTCCGCGCCGATCTGCTGGCCATGCTGCGGGCATTGTTGCCCGGCGGGGACATCGCCCAGCGCCGCCTGATTGCAAGCCTGATCATTGCGACAATTCCTGTGATCATCATCGGCTTTGCCGTCAATGAGGCGGATCCGGACTGGCTGACAAGCCCCACAACACTTGCCATCTCAAATCTCGTCTTTGCCGGATTGCTGTGGCAGGCAGACCGCGTTGGTGCGCTGACCCGTCATCTTGCCGATATGCGCCTTGGCACAGCGTTATTGATCGGGCTTGCGCAATGTGCAGCGCTCATTCCAGGTGCGTCGCGGTCCGGCGTCACCATGACGGCAGCACGCTATCTCGGTTTTGACCGGTTGGCGGCGGCGCGATTCTCTTTGCTGCTGTCGATCCCGGCCATTGCGGGTGCAGGGCTTTTAAAGGGCATTGATATTGCTGCGGCGGGGGATACACGGCTCGGCGTGGATGCCGGCATTGTCATGGTGCTGTCATTTGTGTTTGCACTGCTGGCCATAGGCTGGATGATGCGGCTTCTGGTGCGCACGAATTTCACAATTTTCGTGTGGTACCGCCTTGTTCTTGGCGGCGTGTTGCTGGCGGCGGTGATGGCCGGCCTGATCTGACGGGTCTGATCTGACGGTTCTGATCTGACAATACCGGTGCCGACACCGCCA
>NYTO01000065.1 GCA_002683535.1 SAR116 cluster bacterium | reverse complement strand
CAGCTGATATTTGCGTGCTGCCTGCTGTTTCGAGGCGTCACGGTCACCCTTCTGGATGCCAAGCAACCCATAAAGATCCCAGCCAACCTGCCGCCGCCGGTCCTGGTGGGTGTCAGTCCAGACATCAGGATAGTAGTCATGCGCAGCATAGCTGTCCGTTTCGCCCTTTTGAAACATCTCATAGGCTTCAGCCACAATCGCGTTGCGGACTGCGCCGGCAGCAACATGAACATGCCAGGGTTGGGTGTTGGTGCCACTGGGCGCGCGCTGCGCGATTTCCAGAATGCGGTGAACGGTGTCGCGAGGCACCGGTGTGTCGGTGAAGGCGCGCACTGACTTTCTTGACGTGATGGCCTCCTCGATCTTCATCTGCTGTTCCCCGACTGGTCTGTCTTTGATGCATGAAACGGCGGCCATGCCGCCCAAGATTACACCCGCGATGGCTGTAAAACACAAATACCAAATCACCTGGATGAGCGGATTGTTGTGATCACGAGGCAAGGCTACTGAAATTCCTGTGTCTGGTGCGGCAATGCAGGGACAAAGCGCTGGCGAAGGCAGCTGTGATCTGCTGATATACTGTCCGCCACAAAGGAATTNTGCTGATGACATCTCCCNCCACTGAAGNCAACGCACCACGTCTTGGTGGCGGCTATGCATGGTTCATCTGGAGCCTTGCGGCCATGTCCTTTGGCTATGCCTTTTTCCATCGTGTCACACCATCGGTGATGGTTTCCGATCTCATGACGGAATTTGCCATTGGCGGGGCGATGCTTGGCACCCTTTCGGCGTTGTATTTCTATCCCTATGTGCTTTTGCAGGTGCCACTGGGTGCGATGCTGGAAACATTTGGCACGCGGCTGCTGNTGTCGGTGGCGCTGTGCCTTGCNGCAGCNGGATCATTCCTGTTCGGTACAGCGGAAAGCCTNGAGGCAGCCTANATAGGCCGCATTCTGATCGGGATAGGGTCCAGCGTCGGGTTTTTGGGGTCATTGGCGCTGGCCTCCACATGGTTTCCGGCGCACCGCTTTGCCTTTCTGGCTGGCCTGTCGATGTTTACCGCCATGGCCAGCGGGATGGCAGCGCAGGCACCGCTGGCCTATTTTATCGAGGCGCATGGCTGGCGCAGCAGCCTGATGGTGCTGGGCGCCATGGGGATGGTTCTGGCAGTGCTGGTCTGTGNGTTTGTGCGCAACCGGCCGTCACATGCAGCGGATGATGATGTGACCGCCAAGGATGTGCAGACTGGAGACGGGCATGAATGGACCAGGCTTGGGGCGGCATTGCGCANGTCGCTGGCCAGTCGTGATGTCTGGAAAATGGCGATTGTCGCGGCAACCATGGCCGGCCCCATGCTGGTGCTTGGNGGNTTGTGGGGCACACCCTATTTGATGGCAGCCTATGGNTTGTCGCGGCCCGAAGCTGCCTTTTTCATGTCGTTGCTGCTGCTGGGATGGGCGTTTGGCGCGCCATTCGCCGGCTGGCTGTCAGATCGTATAGGCCGCCGGAAACCGATCCTGATCGCCGGTTGTCTGCTGGTCAGCATCATGCTGACGATTGTCTTTATTNCGCCCGGTCTGCCTTTCTGGCTGGTCTTGATGTGTCTTGTGCTGACCGGGCTTTCGGGCGGGGCGATGACGGCCTGTTTTGGTCTGGTGCGTGATGTCATGCCGCCAGCCATTGCGGGNGCCTCTACCGGCATCGTCAATTCGGCGACAGTGGCGTCGGGTGCCATCCTGCAACCGCTGGTGGGTCTGGCGCTTGACTTGCAGTGGGACGGCACGGTGACTGATGGTGCCCGCCAATATGCAGCCGCAGATTACCGGTTCGCCTTTCTGCTGATCCTGGCAACGGCGTTGGCCGGTCTTGTGACAGCATTCAGACTGCGTGAAACGCCGATCGTGTGACCCCGTCAGCACATTGCTGACCACATAATCCGCTAGTGCCGGGTCAGACCAGCTTGCAAAAGGATCAATCATTTTTTTGGAAACAGGCTGGACGCCTTGGCCGTCATACCCCATCTTCTGGTTATCGAACAACATGTCGGGAGGACACAGCCATGCCGGCTTTGCGTGATGATATCGACCCAGATGGACTGCTGGAATATTCAGTGGTTTTTTCGGACCGCTCGCTGAATTCCATGTCAGATGCCTTTGGNCATGTGATGCGCGACATTTCGCGGATCATGAAGGCCGCNTATGGGGCGGCNTCGGTGGCTGTGGTGCCGGGTGGTGGTACCTACGGGATGGAGGCGATTGCGCGCCAGTTNACGACTGATGCCAAGGTGCTGGTGATCCGCAATGGCTGGTTCAGCTTTCGCTGGTCGCAGATTATCGAGGCTGGCCGTCTGGCGACGTCGACAACGGTTCTGGCTGCCCGTCAGCTGGAAGATACAAGCGATGCACCGTTTGCGCCTGTCCCGCTGGACGAGATTATTGCCGCGATCCGGTCGGAAAAGCCGGATGTGGTCTGCTGCCCGCATGTGGAAACCTCGGCTGGCCTGATGGTGCCGGACGGCTTTATCAGTGCTGTTACTGATGCTGTACATGAACATGGCGGGTTGTTTGTCCTGGATTGTGTTGCCAGCGGCACAGTGTTTGTGAATCTGGAAGAAACGGGCGTTGATGTGTTGCTGACAGCGCCGCAAAAGGGGTGGAGCGCTTCGCCCTGTGCCGCACTGGTCATGATGTCGCCGCACGCACGTGCCCGCCTTGATGAAACCACCAGTTCAAGCTTTGCAAATGATCTGAAAAAATGGACGCAGATCATGGAAACCTATGAAGGCGGGGCGCATGCCTATCACGCCACCATGCCGACTGATGCGCTGCGCCATTTCCGTGATGCGCTGGTTGAGGCCGAGGCATTCGGGCTGGCGGCATTGAAAGAGGCGCAGATCCGTCTTGGGCGTGAGGTGCGGGAACTGATGCACAGCTATCAATACAAGTCGGTTGCCGCTGCCGGGTTCGAGGCACCAAGCGTTGTTGTCTGTTTTGCCCCGAATGCAGACATCAAGACTGGCAAGGCCTTTGCCGCTCAGGGCCTTCAGATTGCCGCTGGTGTGCCGCTGGAATGTGGTGAGCGCGAAGATTATGCCTCGTTCCGCATTGGTCTGTTTGGTATGGACAAGCTGACTGATATAGATCGCACGGTAACGAATCTTGAAACCGCGCTGGAAGGGATTCGCGGGCAGAATACGCCTGCATAGTAACCTCTGGNCCNANATCTCTGACCCGGCGCCTCTGGCNCGGCTCTCTGGCCTGATAAGTCTGCTTCTGANANGGTTCACAAGAGCTTNAANNCCNAAAAAAACGGCCACCCGCGGNTGGCCGTNAATNCNTGTGCTATNTGGANCGGGTGGCCGCTACCCATCCAGAAGCTGCGGTACAACGGTGACAATTTCAGGGAAGAACCACAGGATCAGCAGGCCGACAATCTGGATCACCACAAACGGCAGGACGCCGCGATAGATGTCCTGCGTTCGCACCGATCGGGGTGCCACACCGCGCAGATAGAACAGGGCGAACCCGAAGGGCGGTGTCAGGAATGATGTTTGCAGATTGATCGCGATCATGATCGTCACCCAGGCCGGATCAAAGGTGCCGCCATAAATGACCGGCCCGACAATCGGCACGACNATGTAAATGATCTCAAGAAAATCCAGAACAAAGCCGAGGACGAACAGCAGAACCATCACAATCAGGAAGATGGTGATCTCATTGTCGAAGCTGCGCAGATATTGCTGGATGTAATGCTCACCCCCATACGAGATCACCACAAGGTTCAGCACCTGCGATCCGATGAGGATGGTGAACACCATCGAGGTGACTTTTGATGTCTCGCGGACGACCGGTCGCAGCACGTCACCTTGATACAGCACCAGACAGGCCATCAGCAGCCCGAACAGCGCATAGAGATACATGCCATANGCGAACAGGAAGGCGATCCATGTTTCCGGCGACACCTGCTCGGTTGTGATGCGCAGATCGAAATTGACGCCCATCAGAATACAGATCACCACCGCAAAGGCCGCCTGCAATATAACCTTNGTGGACTGTTTCTCGTCAGACAGCTTGCGGAACGCCGCCAGCATCAGCGCCCCGGCAGCACCAAGTCCGGCAGCCGGTGTCGGGTTGGTGATACCGCCAAGGATTGATCCCAGAACAGCGATGATCAGAACCAGCGGCGGGAACACCACGCGCAACAGTTCCACACGTGCCAGTGCCACAACAACCGGCTTTACGCCGTAATAGATCAAGGCCCAGGGAATCAGCATCATGATGACGGTAAGCCCGGGTGATGTAAGCGGTGTGATCAGCCAGACATCCACGATCATTGACAGCAGGGCACCTGCCATACCAATGGCCATATGCCGCTGGCTGAGACCGATATCGGCACTGCGTCCGAGTGAGATCATCAGCATTACAGCAAAGGCAAAGCCGCCGATGCCAAACCCGATGGGGGCGGCGGCATCCAGCTTGCTCTGCAGTGCAGACGCCAGTTCATCTTCAGTCAGCTTCTGGCTGGTTTCAACGCCGCCCTGTGCTGCAATCGCCTCGGCTTCACCAACTGCCTGGTCCCACGCGTCCTGACCATGCAGTTCAATCATCGACAGCTTGCACTGCTCATCAACATTGGTGCGCAGCGATGCTGTGATGCCAATGTCCGAATAGCTGTCGACGGTGACATCTTGCGAGCCGACAATGTTTGTCTGCTGCATCAAAAGGAAGGCACCTGCCACAACTGCAGGAACACCAGCAGCAAAGATCAGGATGTTGCGCCGGTTGGTGCGGCTTTCGCTATGGCCCGCAGAGGGGACGGCAGGTGCGCTTTCAGGCCGGAAAATCGCATAGCCAAACGCGTAAAGCGCATAGAGAAGTGCCAGCATGATGCCCGGCAACAATGCGGCCTGGAACAGCGTGCCAACGGATACAACAGCCGGCTCGCCAAGATAGGTCAGCGCATCATTACACCCGACTGACCGGGCGCGCTCTTCCTGTGCTGTCGAATAAAGATCGCCGGCAAGTGTGCCGAGGATGATGATCACGATAGATGGCGGAATAATCTGGCCCAGCGTCCCCGATGCGGAAATCACCCCGGTGGCAAGCTTTGGTGAATAGCCATTACGCAGCATCGTCGGCAGGGACAACAGTCCCATCGTTACCACGGTCGCCCCGACAATGCCGGTCGATGCGGCCAGAAACGCTCCGACAACAACAACCGAAACAGCCAGGCCGCCGGGCAGGCCGCCAAAAACCCGCGCCATCGATGTCAGCAGGTCATTCGCAATGTTCGAGCGTTCCAGCGTGATGCCCATAAGAACGAACATCAGAATAGCCAGCAATGTTTCGATGGACTGACCGGCAATCACCCGTTCGTTGATCCGGTTGACAACAAAGGACAGCGTCCGGTCAACCGCGCGCTCCCAGCCTTGGGAAAACACCGGTTCAATAATGCGGGGCAAGTCCGGGTAACTGAATTTCGATATGGCCAGTCGTGAAATCCCGTTATTCAGCAACTCCTTGTATTCAGGAGATGTCACATCGACCAGCGAGTGGGTCAGCAGCCCTGCTGTATCAAGCAAGGCCACCGCGACAAAAGACAAGACGCCGGCACCGCCGATGGCAAACGCCACCGGGAACCCTGACAGGATCGACCCGAACAGGATGATGAAGGTGATAATGAGCGCGAGAAGAACGCCGTCGATTCCGAACATGATCTAGCGCCTCACTTCACATCGCCTGCGGCCGGTGCCGCTGGCTGTTTGGGATTATCCAAATCAAGATATTTTCCGTCACTTTCCTCACCCTCGCGGAGTTCGGCCAGCGAGCGGCAGAAGAATGAAATTGCCTGAATGAAAATAAAGGCAACCATGGCAACCATAAGCACCTTGAACATGAAATAGGCATTGAACCCATTGGCCGACACGCCAATCGATTCGACATTCCATTTCACGATACGAGCCTTGCGCAACACCAGTTCCAGCTTGTCAGAGGCGGAAATCTTCGGGGTGATCAAATGGCGCCACATAAAGAACCAGCTGTACATCCACATCAGAACGGCCATCGGCAGCATGAAAAACAGCGATCCGCAAAGATCAATGATCTTCTTTTTGCGGAATGAGGCTGGCGCATAAAACAGGTCAACCCGTACATGGCCCTGCTGAACGAACGTGTAAGAAATGCACAAACAGATGATAGCGGCGTTGTAGAGCTTGAGTTCTTCGGCAAACCAGCTGACGCCGAATTCAAACGGGATCCCGACCCCCAGCACGATATCGGACCGCGCAAAGACCCGCTGCAGGAACACGATCATTACCTGCTGGATCACCATAATCAGCCCAGCCCAGGCGACCAGTCTGCCGACGCTGTTTGACAGGCCTTCAGTTACCCGCACGACACCCCACAGGAATTTCTGACTGAGGAGACCCGCAAGGACCAGGATGAGGAAGCAAAGAAGAAAAACGAAGAAAAGCTCGGTAGAGGCGCCGTAATAGATAAACCGGATCAGGGATTCCTTATCAGACCAATCCAGCCACATTTGTGGATTGAGAACAGCCGTCACCAGGTTCACGACGGCATAAAGAAAGTTTTGAAAAAACCAGAACAAGCCAGATAGAACAGAGAGGCCGCTTTCGCTTTCCATTGTGTTGTCCCGGAATTGTTTACGTAAAAAAAATAGCAGAAGCGCACGCGGCGCTCCTGCCTGGTTTGAATCGTATTACACGCCGAGAACGCGGGCCCGCTGGCGAACGAAAGTCCGGTCAGCCACATCAAGCCACTTTGCACTCTGGGTAACGCTTGCGTTGTAGCTTTGGCGGATCTCTTTATAAAGATCATCATCCATGTAAGCGTCCATGGCTTTCTCAGCTGCCACACCAAACGAATCCCAGACATCATCCGGGAATTCCATCGGCTTCACACCCTGCGCGACGATACGCTCAAGCGCTGCCGCGTTGTTTGCAGTTGCACCAACTGATTCATGCATGGTCGCCGCTGCCGCCGCGTTGAACATCACGGATTGCTGCGACGGTGTTAGGCTGTCATAGATGTCGCGGTTGAACGACGCACACAGCGCTGAACCCGGCTCATGGAAGCCGCCGGTGTAGTAGAATTTACAGATTTCCTGGAAACCCAGCTTTTCATCAGCATAGGGGCCAATCCACTCGGCACCGTCAATCGCACCAGACGCCAGCGCCTGATAGATTTCGCCGCCGGGGAGTGACTGCACGGAAGCACCTGTCAGTTCCAGTGCCTTGCCGCCGATGCCCGGCATGCGGAATTTCAGCCCACTCAGGTCGTCTGCCGAATTGATTTCCTTGTTGAACCAGCCACCGGGCTGCATGTTGGTGCTGCCGCAGAGGAATGACTTGAGGTTGAACATCTGACCAACTTTGTCATGAAGATCATGTCCGCCACCATGATAATACCAGGCCATCAACTCTTCGGTGGTGGCGCCAAACGGCACAGAAGTGAAGTAGTAAAGGCCGGGATGCTGACCACCGAAATAATAGTCGGCAGAATGATAGATATCTGCCTGACCTGATGAAACGGCATCAAACACTTCGAACGCACCGACGAGTTCGCCAGCAGCTTTTTTCTCGATGGTAATCTGACCGTCAGTCATTTCGGTGACTGCGTTGGCAAAGTACACAGCCGCGCTGTCAAAAACAGCAAAGCCGTGGGGCACTGATGTGACCATTGTGAGAGTTCGTTTTCCTGTTGCTACTGCAGGTGCGGCAACAGTTTCTGTTTTGGCAGACTTTTGAGAATCCTGATTTTGCAATGCAATGCCGGCGCCTGCACCAACTGCACCGCCGATTGCCAAGCCTGTCACAAATGAACGTCTATCCATGTTAATCCTCCGAGGGTTTTTAGAGCGCGAGTTTTCATCTTCTGGGTACGAAACGAGATTTCTCAACTTTTTTGAGCAAGAAATTGGATCGGACCATATCAAAACAAAAACTTGTCAACAACGTGACGAGCCAAATCCTGAGACAAAACACTTATGCGTTTTTATTAAAGATAATTCGATCTAATCTGTGTCGGATTATCGCATTAGATGGGCGGCGTGCCAAGCGCTTCCAGGATTGGGCAGTTGGGGCGGTGGTCGCCGTCGCAGGCGCTGGCAAGGGCTGACAGTTCATCTTTCAGTGATTGCAGCTCGTTAAGCCGGGCATCAATCTCAGCCACTTTTTTCAATGTCAGGGCTTTTACCTCGCGGCTGGGCCGGTTGCGGTCCTCATAAAGTCCCAGCAATTCGCGGCATTC
>NYTO01000064.1 GCA_002683535.1 SAR116 cluster bacterium | reverse complement strand
CAGCCTGGGTTGGATGTTGTGCATTCAGTATTTCCCTTTTTTTGCTAGATGACTTCACGCGCTATTTCCTTCATCGGCTACTTCACCGTTGGCCTGTTCTTTGGGCTTTCCACAAGCTTCATCATTCAGCCGAGACGTTGACGCCACTAACCATAATGCGAACCCACCCTGTCGAGGGAGTATTGTTCGCAACTCGCAGCGCATTTGTGCAGGGCCTGTCTGTAGGCTCGTTCGTCTTCCTTTTTGGAGACAAAGCAACACTAGCAACTGTTTTTGGTGTCAATGGGGCTGTCTTTGCCTTTCATGTATTGGGTTCAAACCTGCGGCATTCACATGTTTGGATAGCCTATCCTGCATGGCTCGAACATATACTGATTTCGCCGGCGCAGCATCAAATCCACCATTCAAATGATCCGGCACATTTTGATCGTAATTTTGGTGTTGTTTTGTCTGTCTGGGATTGGCTTGGCGGATCCCTTCATCTGTCACGCAACGTATCAAGTAAGATCAGCTTTGGCCTTGGCCAGGGTATTAAAAATGCCCACAAGACACTTTTGGCTGCCTACATTGCGCCATTTATGGATATCAGAAAAATTCTGTCTGGTGACGCGTCAAATACTAGAAAGTCATCTGAAGACGGGTACGCAACCACCGGATCTCATGATATCAGAACACTGCCCGGTCGGCAGCGGTATCGCCATGGTGAGGGTGGTTTGATATGAGCCACCATTTTCCATTTTTCGACAGCAATTATTATGATGCATCTGGCGCACTAGATCACGACACATGTGACCTCATCTTATTTTGTAATATGTTGAATGATCAAATGGCGGTCGAGATACAATTAGTTCCTGACAGAAAACTATCCGTTGATGCCACAATGCGCAAAAACGCGGGTGCAATAGGTAGGGATACTTCATCAGCGTCACCACTGTCTGGTGCAGTTCTGCAGTCATTTCTTGGGGAAATGGGGTGACGTAGGAGTTTGAGCCTGATCGACAACATTACCGTACTTGAGTGGTCATGGGTAAGGGCATCTGACGTCATGTGACAGACCGCCGCGTTTCAGCCATACCATTGTAATTGACTTTGATAATCATTCTCAATACCAAGGTTTTTTCCTTGGTGTTGCAGGACGCGTTATCAAACCAGCGTTAGAGGGGAGAGCATTTTGGATATCAGGCACTTGGTTACTAAACCCGGAAAGATGAAGTCCGCCGGACTTGTTTTCGCTTTGTTTATTGGCTTGGCTGGGTTTGTTCCGCTCCAAGCATCAGAAGTGAATATCTATTCGCATCGTCAACAGTTTCTTTTGCAACCTTTTCTTGATGCCTTTACTGCCGAGACAGGTATTAAGACCAATGTTGTCTATGCCTCAAAAGGTCTGGCCCAACGCCTGCAGGCCGAAGGTAAGGCTAGCCCAGCTGATGTGATCCTCACTGTCGATATCGCACGCCTCAGCGAATACGCTGAACTTGATCTTCTTGCACCAGTTGTGTCAGACGTTCTCCGTTCAAATATACCGCCTCATTTGCGTGCCGATGACAATCGCTGGTTCGCTTTTTCAACGAGAACACGCATTGTNGTNACNTCAAAAGATCGCGTNGCTGATGGNGCATTAAAAGANATAGAAGATTTGGCAAATCCGGAATGGCNGGGGCGTNTTTGCTCGCGNAAGGGNAGCCATGTTTATAACAGATCGCTTATGGCATCNGTCATTGCCGCTCATGGTGAAGAATTTGCNACAANGTGGGGNTCAGCGCTTGTNGGCAATCTNGCGCGNCGGCCGCANGGTAATGATCGTGCTCAAGCCAAGGCCATTTTTGAAGGCCAGTGTGATGTNGCCATCATGAACCACTATTATTATGGGAAAATGTTATATGGNGAAAAAGAGGACCATAGGGATTGGGCAAAGAGCATCCGCCTTGTTTTCACTAACCAAGGCAATCGTGGTGCACATATAAATATTTCAGGAGGGGGCGTTGCCATACACAGCCCCAACCGCGAATCTGCAATAGCTTTCATGGAGTTTCTGACAGGGGAAAAAGCACAGCAGCTTTATGGTGAGATCAACTTTGAATATCCNGTAAANAGCAATGTTGCCGCCGGAGGGGTCCTCCAATCTTTTGGAGAGTTCAAACGTGACGAATTAGAAATTGAAAAGCTGTCCGAACTCGGGCCATCGGCACAAATGATTATTGATCGTATCGGATGGTAGCNACGTTCCTGTCATCATGGGCGCATGNGCGCNGTCGGCGCGNCGATGGCTGGTCCATCGGCGCGTTGTTNNTGTGCCTGTTGNTGCTTGGTCCGGTGGTGGCCCTGATCCTGACAGCANTTGATGACAGTGGNGGCCTGTGGGGACATCTTCTTGATACNGTGTTGTTGCGCTATATCAGCAATACGCTAATTCTGATGNTGGGCGTTGGNATTCTTGCCTGCCTGTTNGGTGTGGCGACGNCCTGGNTCATTACNCGCTATGAATTTCCCGGCCGGGTCCTGTTTGANTGGATGCTGCTGCTGCCAGCCGCAATCCCGGCCTATATCGTGGCCTATACCTATACCGATTTCTTCGAATTTGCCGGCCCGGTGCAAAGCCAGCTCCGGATGCTGTTCGGCTGGACGCGGCCAGCTGATTACTGGTTTCCCGAAATCCGTTCGCTGGGCGGGGCGACGCTTGTCATGGCATCGGTGTTGTATCCCTATATCTACATGGTGACGCGCATTGCCTTCCGTCTGACTCCGGCAAGCCTGTTCGAAATTGCCCTTGTTCATCGCAAATCACAGTTCTGGGCGGTTGGTCTGCCGCTGGCACGCCCGGCTATAACAGCCGGACTTGCGCTGGTGCTGATGGAAGTGGTGTCCGACTTTGGCACGGTGGAGTATTTCGCTGTTGAAACGCTGACACTGGGTATCTTCAATGTGTGGCTGGGGATGAACAACATTGTGGCGGCGGCGCAGATATCGCTCGTCGGGTTTGTGTTTATTCTCAGTCTGCTGGGGCTGGAGCTGTATGCCCGCTCGCGCCAGCGTTTTGCCAGCACTGCCCGGGCCACACACGCGCTGCGCCCGTTGCATCTTGATGCGCGCGGCCAGATGGCATGTATCCTTGTTTGCTGTATCCCGCTGTTGTTCGGCTTTGTCATTCCGGTCGGTGTGTTGCTGAAATTTGTGCTGACCGACGGGCTGGTGGGCAACATGCTGGCGATTGCCGATGTGCTGGGCGGGTCAGTTCTTGTGGCTGGCATGGCCGCTTTGCTGATCACGCTGGTTTCAACCTTCATCGTTTTGACTGCAACATATCGGGGCGGTGCGCCGTTACGCCGAATGGCGATGGTGGCCTCTACCGGGTATGCTGTACCCGGTACAATGCTCGCCATCGGGGTGCTGATTTTTGCCGGCTCGGTTGACCGTATCTTTGCAGCAATGGTGGGTGATGGACGGGCCAGCCTGTTTCTGGGCGGTGTCGGCATTCTTGTTCTTGCCTATCTGGTTCGCTTTCAGGCGGTTGGTTACGGTGCTGTCCTGTCGGGTGTCAGACGCCTGCCGGATAATATGATGGGGGCGAGCCGGGTTCTGGGTAACGGTTTCACATCCAGCCTGCGGCGGGTGATTTTACCGCTTCTCAGCGGCTCGATGGTGGCTGGTGGGTTGCTGGTCTTCGTGGATGTGATGAAAGAACTGCCAATGACGCTGTTGTTGCGTCCATTCGATTTTGAGACCCTCGCCACCTATACCTACCAGTTTGCAAAGGATGAAATGCTGGAAGAAGCAGCGCTTCCTGCCTTGATGATTGTCATTGCCGGATTGCTGCCGGTGATCCTGATGAACAGGATGCTGCGGCGCACGGACTAGACTCTGTCACGGCCTGCATGGTTTATTTGCGGTGACGGGCAGTCTGCAGCCGGTATGGTGCCAGACAGCGCACCTTCGGAGGGTTCATGACTGTTATCACCTGTGTTGATGATCTGCGGAATATCGCCAGAAAGCGCACGCCGCGCATGTTCTTTGATTACTGCGAGAGCGGTTCCTGGAGCGAGTCGACCCTGCACGCCAACGAGGCTGACCTCCAGGCCATAAAATTTCGCCAGCGCGTGGCAATTGATGTTGATGAGCGCAGCACATCAGCGCAGATGCTTGGCGATGATGTCACCATGCCGGTTGCGCTGGCCCCGACGGGCCTGACGGGCATGCAGCATGCAGATGGAGAGATTCTTGCGGCGCAGGCGGCCGAGGCATTCGGCGTGCCGTTCACGCTGTCCACCATGTCCATCTGTTCGATTGAGGATGTGGCCGAAAACACGACAAAACCGTTCTGGTTCCAGCTCTATGTGATGCGTGACCGGAAATTCGTGCACCGTTTGATTGAACGCGCCCGTGCGGCTGGCTGTTCAGCGCTTGTCATCACGGTTGATCTGCAAATCATGGGCCAGCGCCACCGCGATGTAAAAAATGGATTGTCGGCACCGCCAAAGCCGACTCTTGCCAATCTTGTCAATATTGCAACAAGGCCCGGCTGGTGCCTGAAGATGCTGGGCACCAGGCGGCGTCAGTTCGGGAATGTTGTCGGGCATGTGGATGGTATCGAGGATATGTCGTCACTTGCGCAATGGACAGCCGGCCAGTTTGATCCAACCCTGTCATGGGATGATGTGCGCGAGCTGCGTCGCCTGTGGGATGGCAAGGTCATCATCAAGGGTGTCATGGATGCCGAAGATGCAGCAAAGGCGCTGGATGTAGGGGCTGATGCCATTATCGTATCCAACCATGGCGGACGCCAGCTGGACGGTGCGCCATCATCAATCGCCGCGCTGTCCCACATTGTCGACAGGGTTGGCGGGCGCTGCGAGGTGTGGATGGATGGCGGTATCCGGTCTGGTCAGGACGTGTTGCGGGCGCTGGCACTCGGCGCGGATGGCACAATGATCGGGCGGGCGTTTCTTTACGGGCTGGCTGCCGGTGGCAAGACGGGTGTTCAGCAGGTCCTGCAGATCATCCAGAAAGAGCTGGACCTGACCATGGCCTTTTGTGGTCGGCGCCATTTTGGTGAGGTTGACGGCGATATCTTGTTGCCCAAAAGCGGCTAGAAACTGGCCCGGGTGACCGTCAGGGTCAGCCGATAACCGGCAGGTCACGCGATGCGCGGCGGGTCAGCAATTCTGCCCCGTCGGCGGTTACCAGCACGTTTTCTTCGGCCACCATCAGCCGGTCATCATCATAGATCAGCGATGGTTCGATGGTCAGCACCATGCCGGCAGAAATATTGGTTTCATCCCATGCGGTGTGCGATGGTGGTTCGGTCAGCTGGATGCCAAGCCCGTGTCCATAGCGGCCGACATCATCACCGCCAGTGCCGGGGGCGTTGTTCGGGCGCAATATCTGGTCCATGATCACAAACAGATCCTGCGGGGTAATGCCCGGGCGAAGCGCTGTCAGCGCCGCCTCGGTGGCATCATAAAGGCGGCCATGCGCCAGTTTTGCTGCCTGGCTTGGCGTGCCGATCGCAAAGTTGCGGTCGAAATCACAGAAATAGCCATCCCATACGCAGCCGGTGTCCAGCATCAGAATATCGCCATTCGCCAGCGGACGGTCATTTGGCGGGGCGATGATATCCCGATAGCCGCCTGCACCGGCCGCGCCGACCAGATAGCTGACATCATCCACCCCGCGTTGCAGCGCATCACGCTTGAAATCGCGGAACAGCTGGTCGAGCGGCAGGCCGGCATGCACCCAGTCAGGAACAGCGGCAAAGGCATCATCGGCAAGGCTGCAGACATGCCTGATCTTTTCAACTTCACGTGGTGATTTCACCATGCGGATGGACTGAATATCACCGGTTATGTCAGTCCAGCTGATCCCGTCCAGCATCGTTTGCAATGCCATTATATCTGCCAGCGGTGCGCGGAGGGATGTTTCGCGCCCCATCATCACGCCAAGGGTGCCGCTGGCCCCGATGGCCTCGCGGATTTGGGCTGCCAGCAGCGAGATTCCGTCATCCTCCGGGGCAGGTGATGCCCAGCTGACCACCTTGCCGACATAACATTCCGACATCAGCGGAACGCCGATTGTGGGGATGATGGCAACCGGCCGGCCCATCAGGGGCAGGACCAGAAACCAGGGGCGTGTCGGGCTTTGCCAGAACGGCGTCATAAAGCCGGTGAAATAGCGGATTTCAGGTTCCGAAGCGAACAGCATGGCATCAACGCCGCGCCGCGCCATGGCCGCCTGCGCCGCAGCACAGCGGGATGCAAATTCCTCTTCTGGGAAGCCACGCTGCGGTGTTTTGGTCATTCAGCAGCCACCGTTTCGGCAAAAAATGCAGGGTCGGTCGCCCCTTCGGTGCCGATCAGCAGGATGACTGATTCCGCATCAAAGCCCATCGATGCCCAGGCTTCACCGTCGTTATGCGCCTGCAACAGGGCGGCAAGGCCCGAGGTGGAACATTCACCAGCCTCGATTGAGGGGGTGCGGTGATGGAACCAGCGCATCAGTGGCCGCACGGCATCATCACTGATGGTGATGCAATGGCTGAGTGTCGGCTTCAGGATTTGCCACGCAACATCGGATACCTCACCGCAGGAAAGGCCGGCCATCAGCGTTTCCTCGGTGGTGTTGATCACCGTTGGCTCACCCGCCACGATGCTGTCATGCATACAGGCCGACAGCGAGGATTCGATGGCAATCATCCGGCCAAGATCACGGCCCATGGCATGCCATAGCGGGGCAATCACACCAGCCGCCAGCCCGCCAACACCAACCGGCAGCAACGCATGCGTCGGGCGATCTTCGCCCATCTGTTCAATCGTCTCTGCGCCCATCACCGTATAGCCCGCCATGATGCGGATCGGCAGATCGTGATAGCCTTCCCATGACGTGTCCGAGACCAGATGCCAGCCGTTTGCTGCGGCTTCAGCCTTGCAGACTGCCAGCGAATCTTCGTAATTTCCCGGTACCCGGACGACATCCGCACCAAAGGCGGTCATTGCGTCCTCACGCGCCGGGCTGACATTCTCATGAATATAGATCTTGGCAGTACAGCCAGCGCGCTGTGCGCCCCAGGATACCGACCGGCCATGATTGCCATCGGTCGCGGTTGCGACAACCAGATCGGCTGCGGTGCCGCCCTTTGCCCTGGTACGGGCAACCAGCTGCTGTACGGCATAGGCCCCGCCAAGTGCCTTGAACGAACCAAGGCCAAAGCGCGTTGATTCATCCTTGAAGACCACACGCCGAACACCCAGATGCGCTGCAATATCCGGCAGGTCGATCAACGCGGTCGGTGCATAGCTGTCCCAGCTGCTGATCTCGGCCTTGGCCTCAGCCATCACCGCTGCATCCAGCGACCCCTGNCTGTCAGGGAAGGGCGCGGCCTCATGTGNCGGATTACGGCTGCAGGCAAAGCCGCCTGCCTGCGCTGCCTGTGCNAGGTACTGGTCCATGAATTCCTGCCTTTCGATGGTCTGTCAATATTTNCCGATCCGGTCTGAACCGGCATAGAAAATATCGGACAGTTTCTTGTTGGCATCTGCCCGAAGCGCGACCGCCTCTGCGCTCATTGCGGCGGTAACGCGTGGTGCCTCGATATGATGCTTGTGGATATCAGTGCCGCGCGCCTGTTGTANATACATTTCACCCAGCACCTGCCTGACTGATGGCGTGATGTAACTTTGCANCGCGAACCCGATACGCCGTTCGGCAGACCGGTTGGGCCCTGATCCGTGAATGATGCGCGGGTGATGCAATGACAATTGTCCGGGCCGCAGCGGCACTGNCACCGCCTTGCTTTCATCCACATCTGGCACGGCCTGCCCGCGGGTCAGCAAATTGTCCTTGCCATAGGTATCGATATGNTNCTTCAGNGNCGCGGNGTGTGANCCCGGGATCATCTGCATGCAGCCATTGTCTTCNGTNACATTGCTGATGGCNAGCCACCCCGTCACCCAGTCATGCGGTTCCATGCCGATATAGCGCGCATCCTGATGCCAGCTGATGAACCCGCTGCTGTCCGGCTCCTTGATGAACAGCGTGGTGCCGGCNGCCAGAATATCCCCGCCGATCACATCCTCGACAGCATCCAGAAGGCGGCTGTCATGGGTGATGCGGTCCAGCACCGGCAGTGCCAGATGTGCATTGTTCCGGCCGGGCCCGTCCAGCGCATNGGGCCAGCGCGCCTCGGCCTCTTCGATCTCGGCCCGAATNTCCGCTATTTCATCGGCTGAAAAGATATCGATCGGGGCNACAAACCCGTCGCGTTCATAGGCCTGCTGCTGGGNCAAAGTNAATCTTTTGNGCATGGCNTNTTGATCCNGTTCCGTTATGNAAATCTAGCCATATNGGGNCATGCTGGCAAAGCCTTTGCGACGGGGCTGTTTTCGACTAGCGTAAAGACAAAACAGCGAACAGGGGAGCAACGTGATGACGGAACATGGTTATGAAAGCGGACGGCTGAATCTGCCGTTTGTCGGGCTGTGCAGCTTTGGCAAATATCCCTATCAGCCGGACTGGAACGCCATCGATGCTGATTTTGCCGTTCTTGGTGCGCCGTTTGATTTTGGCACCCAGTTCCGAGCCGGCGCGCGCTTTGGCCCGCGCGGCATCCGCGAGGCATCGACCCTGTTTTCATTCGGCCATGCCGGTGCCTATGACCATGAGGATGACGTCACCTATCTGGAAAATGACAAGGTGCGCATTGTCGATATCGGTGATGCCGACATTGTCCATACCGATACCATGAAAAGCCATGCGAACATCGAGACCGGTGTGCGCGCCATTCTGGCGGCGGGTGCGGTGCCGATTGTGCTTGGCGGTGATCATTCGGTGAACATCCCCTGCATCAACGCCTTTGCCGGGCAGGACCCGTTTCATCTGGTGCAGATCGATGCGCATCTGGATTTTGTCGATGAACGCCATGGTGTGCGTTACGGCCATGGCAACCCGATGCGCCGTGCCGCGGAAAAGCCCTATGTCACCGGCCTGTCGCAGATTGGTATCCGCAATGTGTCATCCACCGCCCGCGACGGGTATGAGGATGCACGCGCCATGGGGTCGGACATTGTGTCGGTGCGCCAGTTCCGCAAGATGGGCGTTGATGCGATGCTGGACCGCATTCCGCCTGCAACGCGTTACTATGTGACCATCGATATTGATGGGTTCGACCCGTCCATTGCGGCGGGCACCGGCACCCCGTCGCATGGTGGGTTCCTGTATTACGAGGTGCTGGAACTCCTCGACGGGCTGACAAAACGCGGCAGCATCGTCGGCGTGGACCTGGTTGAGGTGGCGCCGGACTATGATCTGTCAGGCAGCACCACCACACTGGCAGCACAGCTGCTGCTCAACCTGATCGGCCGCATTGCAGAAAACGGGTGAGGTGCTTCCACCCCCTACTTCCCCACGATCATTTCATCGGTGCCGAACGGGAAGTTGGTGATGTTTTCCGCCCCGTCCTCGGTGATGATCAGAATGTCATGTTCGCGATAGCCGCCGGCGCCGGGCGCGCCCTCGGGCAGCATGATCATCGGTTCCATCGACACCACCATGCCGGGCTCCAGAACCGTGGGGATATCCTCGCGAAGCTCCACCGACGCCTCGCGCCCATAGTAATGACACAGCACACCAAAGCTGTGGCCATAGCCGAATGACCTGTATTTCAACAGGTCCCAGCCCTCATACATCTTGTTCAGTTCGTTTGCCACATCACAGCAGCGCGCGCCCGGCTTCAGCAATTCCATGCCGCGCACATGCACCTCGCAGTTCTTCTGCCACAGATCATGATGCGCGTTCGAGGCATGGCCGCAGAACAGCGTGCGTTCCAGCGCGGTATAATAGCCGAACATCATCGGAAAGGTGTTGAGCGACAGGATATCGCCTGTCTCGACAATCTTGTTGGTCACCGGATTGTGCGCGCCGTCAGTGTTGATGCCGGACTGGAACCAGGTCCATGTATCCATCAGTTCAACAAACGGAAAGCTGTCGGCAATGCCGCGCACCATGGCGGATGTCGAGGCAAGCGCGATCTCATGCTCTGGCACGCCGGGTTTCACCGCCGCCATCAGCGCCCGCCCGCCAACGGCACACATATCGGCACCCTTGCGGATCAGAACATGTTCCTCGGCGCTCTTGATCGTCCGCAGCGCCATGGCAGATGCGGCGCAATCGACAAGTTCCACCTCGGGAAAATGCATCTCCAGCATCGCTTTCAGATCAAGATTGACCTCGTCAAATTCGACACCAAGCCGCTTCACATCACCAATGATCTCTTTCAGCGCGGTAAAATAGCTGTCACGCCGCCAGTCACTATAGGTGACATTGTCGCCGACAGACCGACGCCAGGGCTGGCCGCCATCAATGCCAGCCGACACGGTGGTGACGCCGTCGCGGTTCAGCACCGCGCCATAGCGACGTCCGAACTTGCAATACAGAAAGCCGGAAAAATAGCAGACATTGTGATAGGAGGTGAACAGGCAGGCATCAATGCCGTCGGCGTCCATGCGTGTCTGCATGGCGTCACGGCGGCGTGCCATTTCACCATCAGAAAAAGGCGAGAACGTCTTTTCGCCATTATGCCAGCGGGTGACGTGGATCAATTCATCTGCAGCCATGGTTTGTCTTCCTTCACTCTTTGGTCCTGACGCCCAGCCCTGTACCGGTCACGAATCGGGTCTTGCAGCAGACCAGTTTCAAAGCCGGCAAGGTGCCTCACATATCAACCTGCATGCTGGCGTTACGTTCATCCCAGCCGGATAATACCTTTGGCCGCTGCCGTCAACCATGCCCACAAGCGTTTAGCCTATGTTCCTATGATGATGCAGAAAATCGAGCAGGGGAATGAACATAAGTTTCTTGCCATGCCATAGACCATCGTGCTTTCCTTCGCGAACAATCCCTGACGGTGCCCCATGGGCTGGATGGATATATAATGTTGGATGGTTCCGACCCGTTCGTTCGTTTTCGCAACGTGCAAAAAAGCTATGATGGTGAGACACTTGTTGTCAAAAATCTGAACCTCGAAATCGAGTCTGGTGAATTTGTGACCATGCTCGGGCCATCGGGGTCGGGCAAGACGACCTGTCTGATGATGCTGGCCGGGTTTGAAACGGCGACGCATGGTGAGATTGAGCTTGGTGGCAGGCCGATCAACAATATCCCGCCGCACAAGCGCGGTATCGGCATGGTCTTTCAGAACTACGCGCTGTTCCCGCATATGACGGTGGCAGAAAATCTGACCTTTCCATTGAAGGTGCGCGGCATGTCTGCCGGCGAGATCGACGAGAAGGTCGGCCGTGCGCTCGACATGGTGCAGATGCGCATCTTTGCTGATCGCAAGCCGGCGCAGTTGTCCGGTGGCCAGCAACAGCGTATCGCACTGGCACGCGCGCTGGTGTTTGACCCCGAACTGGTGCTGATGGACGAGCCGCTTGGCGCGCTGGACAAGCAGCTGCGTGAGCATATGCAGTACGAGATCAAGCATATCCACGAGAATCTTGGCGTGACCGTGGTCTATGTGACGCATGACCAGTCGGAAGCGCTGACCATGTCAAACCGGATTGCCGTCTTTGATGATGGGGTGATCCAGCAGCTTGCCGATCCGGTCACGCTTTACGAAAAGCCTGAGAATGCCTTCGTTGCCCAGTTTATTGGCGAGAACAACACCCTTGGCGGCACGGTGGCCAGCCTGTCCGGCGGGGTGGCCTCGGTAAAGCTTGATTCAGGCGATGTTGTCGAGGCGCTGGCGATCAACACCGATGGCAAGGGCAGTGCCACACAGCTGTCAATCCGTCCGGAGCGCTGCGTGGTGACGGCGAAGAAAAAGGCCGGTTTCAGCTCTTTGAAAGGGCGGATCGAGGAATTGATTTATCTTGGTGATCATATCCGTTGCCGGATGACGGTGGCTGGAAATGACGAATTTATTGTGAAAGTACCGAATACAGCTGACCAGCTTGGCTTGCAGATTGGTGCCGAAACATATGTTGGTTGGCAGACTGGTGATTGCCGCGCGCTTGATACCGCAAGATAGAGATCGAACAAGATTATCGATGTCCTAGAGAAATATCGATGACACCAAGTGGATATCCCATATCTACTTACAAGATGGTAGGAGAGAAAAATGCCAAGACAAGCTATTACGCTACTAGTGCTTTTAGTAGTGATCGTGGCAGGTGCCCTGATATATAATCAGATGCAGCCAAAAAAAGTTGAGTTAACTGTTGTTTCGTGGGGTGGTGCTTACACGAAGTCACAAGTTGAAGCTTACCACAAGCCGTGGGCAGCAAAAACTGGTAATGCAATTGTTTCTGAAGATTATAATGGCGGCCTTGCTGAAGTTAAAGCTCAAGTTGAGTCTAACAACGTGACTTGGGATGTGGTTGATGTCGAACTTTCTGATGCTGTTCGCGGATGCGATGAAGGCCTGTTAGAGCGGATTGATCCATCAATCCTTCCAGCAGGATCTGACGGCACCGCCGCTAGCAGTGATTTTATTGATGGGTCGATAACAGAGTGCGCCATTGGTAATATCGTTTGGTCGACAATTTACGCCTATGATTCTACAGCGGTTTCTAACGCTCCGAAAACTATCGAAGACTTTTTTGACCTACAAAATTTCCCAGGTAAGCGCGGCATGAGAAAGAGCCCGAAGGCCAACATGGAAATGGCCCTTATGGGCGATGGAGTTGCAGCAGCTGATGTCTACAAAGTACTTTCAACAAAAGGTGGTGTCGAGCGTGCCTTGGCAAAACTTGATACGATCAAAGACCACGTAGTTTGGTGGGAGGCTGGAGCGCAGCCACCGCAACTACTTGCAGACGGTGAGGTGGTCATGACTACCGCATACAACGGCAGAATATTTAATGCTGTTGCAGCGGAGGGCAAACCATTCGAAATCGTTTGGGATGGTCAAGTATACGATCTCGACCTATGGGTGATACCGAAGGGGTCAAAGAATATTGAATCAGCTCTGGATTTTGTGGCGTTTTCTACCGCAACTGAGCAGCTTGCAGCTCAAGCTTCTTGGATCTCTTATGGCCCGGTTCGCAAATCCTCGGCTCCTCTTGTTGGCACGTACCACAACAAGCCTGAATTGAAGATGGGTCCTCAGATGCCGACAGCACCTGAGAACTTTGCCAATGCAATTCAAAATGACTTTCAATGGTGGGCCGACAACCAAGACGAAATGAACGAACGTTTCAACGCTTGGTTGGCTAGCTAATCGAAAACTATTTTAGAGGGGCCAGATCTGGCCCCTCTTTTTTACTTTTAAATCTATGCAACCTTGGAAGTTATCATGAGTACCACTGAGCAGCTTTTTGCGGCTGACGGCACGCCATTAAGACGTAAATTGGCGCAG
>NYTO01000063.1 GCA_002683535.1 SAR116 cluster bacterium | reverse complement strand
GACATGATCGAGTTCAGCCAGCTCGCCGTCAGCATTGCATATTTGGTTAGAAATGATGATTTTTGGGCAGCTGCACCGCGGAACAGCACCAGCAATGCCACCAGATGCAACCCGAAGACCAGCACAAGCTTGGCGCGTGCCAGATGATCAATGTCACCAAAAACGTATCCTGTAGTCTCAATACCGCTCATCACAACGCCGCAACCGGGATAATCCCGACCCTGATAACAATCCGCACCCCTGCAGATGGGGCCGGTGGGCCAAGGCGTCAATCCCGCATGCGGCCGGCCTTGTGATCAGGCGGTGCTGTCAGCGCGCCGCCAGCATCCAGCAACATGGTCATCGACCATGCCGATGCCCTGCATGAAAGCATAGATGATCGTGCTGCCAACAAACTTGAAACCGCGGCGCTTCATGTCCTTTGACAAATCATCGCTCAATGATGTCGAGGCCGGCACCTGCGACAGGCTGGCCGTTTGGTTGATTACCGGCTGACCATCAGCAAATGCCCAGAGATAGGCTGCAAAACTGCCATATGATTCCTGTACCGCCAGCACCGCGGCCGCGTTGCTGCGTGTCGAATATATCTTCAGCCGATTGCGCACGATGCCCTCATTCTGGCGCAACGCCTCCAGCGCATCATCATCCATGGCGGCGACCCGTGCGATATCAAAGTCATGAAAGGCGGCGCGATATCCCGCACGTTTGCGAAGAACGACATCCCAGCTGAGCCCGGCCTGTGCACCTTCCAGCGTCAGCATCTCGAACAGATGCCTGTCATCATGCACAGGCACGCCCCATTCTTCATCATGATAGCGTGCCAGAATGTCCTGACCAGGACGCGTGCCAAAGCAGCGCCGCACCCCGTCAGCCGACATCAACGGATCATCAGTTTCGCAATCAACCATGTGCCCCTCAATTCGTCAGACTTTGCCAAAAAATGTGTAGACCAGCAAAATCGCACCAGACACAAACATCAGGCCAATCAATATACGTGAATACATGCCTTCAGGAATTTTTCCAAAACACCATAATCCGAACAGGCTGCCGACAAGGCTGGCCGGAAACACGATCAGAAACGCCTTTGTGACAGCTGCGTCAAAAACACCGTCCCGCCACAACAGCACCGCAACGATCCCGAGAATGACCATGTTGAAGGGCTGCAACGCCGCGCGCTGTTCACCCTTTGACCAGGGGCGAAGTGCAATCCACATGGATGGCAGCGCACCGGACAGACCAGCCATCCCGCCCATGATACCGCCCAGAAATCCGACACCGGCATCACCACCATACCAGTTGCCCTTGATGGCCGGCAGGTCACGCCGCAAGCTGAAATAACCGCCATAGACAAGCATCAGGATGGCAACCAGCATCGACAGCAGCCGGACATCCAGCAATTGCAGCAATCCGGTGCCAAGCGGCATGCCTGCCAGAGCTGGCAGCAGAAACCGCGCCTGCCGTGCAAGGCTGATATGCATGCGCACCTTCCACACTCCCGGCAGGCTGACCAGCACCGAACAGGCCACCACGATGGCCACCGCCTCGTGTGGTGGCAACACCTGCAGCAACCAGCCAAGCGCGAACAGACCGGTGCCAAAGCCCGCCAGCCCGTTGATAAAACCGCCAGACAGGCCTGCCGCTATCATGCAGATCAGTGCAAATTCCATTCTTTCTTCCGATCGGGGGAGGAGCCTTGCCGATGGCGCTACGCTACGCGCTCCANGCCGCAGAGTCACCGATTTGCAGTTGCCGCTGCTGGATGAAGACGGCAGAGTCAGCAGAGGAAACAGGCTGACACCTGCCATGGCATCTACCGGCTCACTGCCCGGATTTTGACGACAGGAAAGGGATACGCCAATGACGGCAAATGACGCAGATGCTGCACGGGCAGATTATGCGGCTGATTATATCATTATCGGTGGCGGGTCGGCTGGCTGTGTAATTGCTGCCCGTCTCAGCGAGGATGCNCGTATTTCGGTACTGCTGATCGAGGCTGGCGGTGAAGATCGCAATCCACTGATCCACATTCCAGCCGGCTATATCAAGACAATGGTCAATCCGGCAATGAACTGGATGTTTGAAAGCGAACCCGANNTGACCAGNGGCAACCGGCGGATCAAGACGCCGCGTGGCAAAGTGCTNGGCGGGTCCTCTGCGATCAATGCCATGCTGTATGTGCGCGGACAGGCCGCCGATTATGATGAATGGGCGCAGCGCGGCAATCCGGGATGGGGATATGCCGATGCACTTGGTTACTTTCGCAAGGCCGAAAACGCCGAATTTGCAACTGATGATGATCCCTACCATGCGCGTGGCGGGCCCTTGAATGTNGCCGCGTTGCGCAACCGCTATGCCGGTCTTGACAAGGTGATGGAGGCCGCCGCCAGCTGCGGCTATGCCAGCGATGTCGACTATAACGGGGCCAGTCAGGACGGGTTCGGCTATTATCAGGTGACACAGAAAAACGGCCTGCGCTTTTCAGCCAAGAAAGCCTATCTGGATGCGGCACGCCGGCGGCCCAATCTGCGGGTCCTGACCAGGGCGCATGTCACGGCGATCGAATGCAGCGGCGACAAGGATCATCCGGTGGCAACGGGGGTGCGCTTTCAACGGCAAGGCAAAACCGCCAGCGCACAGGCTGGCCGTGAAGTCATTCTGNCCGCCGGGGCAATTCAGTCACCACAGATCCTCGAACTTTCCGGGATCGGCAACCCGGACATACTCGCCAGCCATGGCATAGCTGTCACAGCTGCCAGCAAGGGGGTTGGCGAGAATTTGGCAGATCACTACATCTCGCGCCTGTCCTGGCANTTGTCATCACCGCTGTCAGTGAATGCGCAGGCGCATGGCATCGGGCTTGTCGGTGCGGTGTTGCGCTATGCCCTGACACGGCGGGGTGTTCTCAGCATGCCAGCCGGTATGCTTGCCGGTTTTGTGCGCAGCCGTGCCGGTCTCGCTGGCCCTGATATTCAATATCACATCGCAAATGCCAGCTTTGCCAATCCGGAAAAGCGTGTNTTTGACACATTTCCCGGCATGACCTTTGGCCCCTGCCAGCTGCGCCCCGAAAGCCGTGGCAGCGTCCACATTGCCAGCGCGGATGCGGTGTCTGCACCTTTGATCCGCCCGAACTATCTGTCCACCGACGAGGATTGCCGCGTGCATGTGGCTGGCATGCGGATCGCCCGGCAAATCATGGAAAGTGCGGTCATGGCACCACATGTCTTGCAGGAATTAAAGCCGGGGGCCGATGCNGAAAGCGATGCTGACTTGCTGNCCTATGCCCGTGAAACCGGCGTTACCCTTTACCATCCGGTATCAACCTGCCGGATGGGGCCTGCACCTGAAAATGGTGATGTGGTTGATGCGCGCCTGCGCGTCTATGGTGTGCGCGGGCTGCGCGTTGTNGATGCATCGGTTATGCCGACCCTGATATCAGGAAACACCAATGCCCCCACCATTATGATCGCCGAAAAGGCCGCTGATATGATCAAGGCTGACAGAATGAAAGAGGCCACCAGATGAACAAAGCCGCCAAGCTGGCTCCNGAANTGNTCACGCAGATGACCGGCTGGCGCCATGACTTCCATCGCCACCCCGAACTGGGGTTTGCTGAAGAGCGCACCTCTGCCCGCGTCGCATCGCTTCTCGAATCCTTCGGCATAGAGGTTCACCGCAACATCGGAAAGACAGGTGTCGTGGGCATTTTGCAGCGCGGCAATGGTCCCGGCANTATTGCCTTCCGCGCTGATATGGATGCTCTTCCCATCACCGAGACAGGCACGCCTGAATGGGTNTCGGCGCATGACGGGGCGATGCATGCCTGCGGACATGACGGGCATACGGCCATGTTGCTGGGAGCAGCCTGTCATCTGGCAGCGGCGGGCGATTTCAGTGGCCGGATCATCTTTATCTTCCAGCCAAATGAAGAGCATGGACAGGGCGCACGCGCNATGATCGATGACGGGTTGTTNCAGCGCTTTCCCGCTGANGCNGTCTTTGCGATGCACAATATCCCCGGCATGAAAGNCGGCAGCTTTGCCACNCGTGCCGGCGGGATGACAGCAAGTGAAAGCCTGTTNGAATTATCCATAACCGCCCGCGGCGGTCATGCTGCNCTGCCGCATATGGGCGTGGATGCCATTCTGGTAGGCGCTCAACTGGTGACTGCACTGCAATCGATCGTGTCGCGCAAACTGGATCCGGCACGAAACGGCGTTGTCTCGATCACAGAATTCATCACCGATGGCAGCCGCAATGTGCTGCCGTCATCAGCGCTGCTGAAAGGGGACGCCCGTNCCTTGAGCGATGATACAAACCATGCGACAGAAGCGCATATGCGCCGCATTGCNGCCGGTATTGCCGCTGCCCATGATGTCGATATCACCGTCACTTACGATACGATNTTCCCNTCACTGNCAAATGATGAATTTGCTGTCAGTCATGCCGTGGCTGCCGCCAGAACCATCAGCGACACGGTGGANCCTGCGTGCGATCCAAAATTGTTCTCAGAGGATTTCGCGCATATGGCGCGCGCGATACCNGGGTGTTTCATGCTGATCGGCAATGGCACTGATNCCAGCAATGCGCGCCCGCTGCACGCNAGCGACTATGATTTCAATGATGANATCCTGGGGCCCGGCGCTGCCTATACAGCAACCCTTGCACAGCAGTTTCTGGCCCGTCAGGACGCCGACTGATCGTCTGCCAGATCAAGCGACAGGATCAGATCATCGACATTCAGATTGTCACCAATGCCAACTTCAATCGAANTGACCGTGCCGCGCGCCTCGGATGTCAGAATATTCTCCATTTTCATCGCCTCGATGATGGCCACATCCTGACCGGCCTGAACCTCGTCACCAACCTCTACCAGAATGCGGGTGATCTGGCCCGGCATCGGCGCAACAATTTCATCGGCACCAGCGCCCTCTGTTGCTGGTGGCATCAGCGACAGCATCGGGCCGAACCGCGCCGGCAGTATCTTTGCGGCCAGACGGTGTGATCCGCGTGTCAGCGCAATATCATGCCCGGTACCGCGGACCTGCACGGCAACAGGCTCTTCATTGATTGTGCCGTCAAACAGACCGATTGGACGGCGCAACCGCCCGAACAGGGCATAGTGGCGGCCATCAACCACCACCATGGCCTCGCGGTTGGTTACAGCCTCAACCTCGACGTCATAACGGCGCCCCGTCTGATCGATAATGATGAAGATGCGGTCAGGTGATCCGGGATTGCGCTCTTCGATCTGCAGCGCAGCAATCGCTGCCCCCAGCGCAACAAGATCATTGGCAGCAGTGCCCGCAGGGGCGTCGGCAACAAAGTCGCCATCAAATTCAGCCACAATGAATCCGGTTGTCAGATTGCCAGCCTTGAACGCGCTGTTTTCCAGCACCGCCGACAGGAACTGCCGGTTGCTGGTGATTCCGTCGATCTCATAATGATCGAGTGCCAGATGCAGTCGATCGATAGCCTCGTCACGGGTTGGTGCGTGTGTCACCAGCTTTGCGATCATCGGATCATAATACATCGAAATTTCGCCGCCTTCGGCAACGCCGGAATCAACACGCACACCTTCACCAACCGGTTCACGATACCGGGTCAGCTGGCCAATTGACGGCAGAAATCCGCGCGCCGGGTCTTCGGCATAGACACGGGCTTCAATCGCCCAGCCGTTCGGTTTGATATCATCTTGTGTCAGGTCCAGCTTTTCACCGGCAGCCACACGGATCATCGTTTCAACCAGATCAAGCCCGTACACCATCTCAGTGACCGGATGTTCGACCTGCAGGCGCGTATTCATCTCAAGAAAATAGAAATCCTGGTCAGCGCCGACGATAAATTCAACTGTACCAGCAGACCTGTAATCCACGGCACGGGCCAGTTCTACCGCCTGCTGGCCCATAGCTGCGCGCGTTTCCGGCGAAATGAAGGGGCTGGGGGCCTCTTCCACCACTTTCTGATGACGACGCTGAATGGAACATTCACGCTCGCCAGCATAGACGATGTTGCCGTGCTGGTCGGCAATCAGCTGGATTTCGATATGGCGCGGCTGCGTGACAAATTTTTCAATGAAAACCCGCGAATCACCAAAGGCTGTTTGCGCCTCGCTCATCGCGGCCCGCATCCCGTCTGCAAGATCAGCAGCGCTTTCGATCNCCCGCATGCCCTTGCCGCCGCCGCCTGCCGACGCCTTGACCATGACCGGAAACCCGATCTCGCCAGCCGCTTTCAGNGCTTCATCAACATCTTCAACGGCACCGGGGGTGCCCGGCACAACTGACACACCTGCCTTTTCAGCAAGTGCCTTTGATTCGATCTTGTCACCCATGACCCGGATGGCGTGGGTGCCGGGCCCGATGAAGGCCAGCCCGGCAGCTTCCACCGCTTCAACGAANGCGGCATTTTCAGACAGAAAACCAAAACCCGGGTGGATTGCCTCGGCCCCGGTATCTTTGGCAGCGGCTATAATTTTGTCCGCGCGCAGATAGCTTTCAGCCGAGGCCGCCGGCCCGATATGCACTGCCTCATCAGCCATNTGCATATGCGGTGNACCGGCATCGGCATCCGAATAGACGGCGACAGTGGCAATGCCCATGCGCTTTGCTGTGCGCATGATTCGGCAGGCGATCTCGCCGCGATTGGCAATCAGGATCTTGCTGAACATATGTGTAACGNTCCTTGCCTTTGACGTATCAGAGCGGGAGGTTGTCATGTTTGCGCGGCGGGTTTTCCAGCTGCTTGTCCTGCAGCATGGACAATGCCCGCGCGATGCGCCGACGTGTGTTNNGCGGCATGATAATATCATCCAGATAACCNCGCCCTGCCGCCACGAACGGGTTGGCAAACTTCTCGCGATATTCATTCGTCTTTGCTGCCAGCTTNTCNGGATCAGCTGCATCTTCNCGGAAGATAATCCGCGCGGCACCTTCTGGGCCCATCACTGCAATCTCGGCGCTGGGCCAGGCATAATTNACGTCACCGCGCAGATGTTTNGACGCCATCACATCATATGCACCGCCATAGGCCTTGCGTGTAATCAGCGTCACTTTGGGCACCGTTGCTTCGGCATANGCGAANAACAGCTTTGCGCCATTGCTGATGATACCACCCGTTTCCTGGGCAAGGCCCGGCATGAAGCCCGGCACATCAACCAGCGTCACCAGCGGGATATTGAAAGCATCACAGAACCGCACAAACCGCGCTGCCTTGCGCGATGCATTGATATCGAGGCATCCGGCAAGCACCATCGGCTGGTTGCCGACAATGCCCACGGTCTTGCCATCTATGCGGGCAAACCCAACAATGATGTTGGCTGCAAAATTCTGATGAATTTCGAAAAACTCGCCATTATCGGCGATCTGCAGAACAACCTGCCGCATGTCATAAGGGGTGTTGGCATTGTCGGGGATAATGGCGTCCAGCACCGCCGACGGCCGGTCGATCGGATCATNACACGGCACGACAGGTGCATCCTCACGGTTTGACAGCGGCAGATACCCCATCAGCGCGCGAGTCTGCATCAGCATTTCAATATCATTGGCAAAAGCGCCATGCGACACACCTGATTGNCGGCTATGCATTTTCGCACCGCCAAGTTCCTCGGCTGTCAGGTCTTCATGCGTCACTGTCTTGACCACATCCGGTCCGGTGACAAACATGTAGCTNGACCCCTCAACCATGAAGATAAAATCGGTAATGGCGGGTGAATAGACAGCGCCNCCGGCGCAGGGNCCCATGATCAGGGAAATCTGCGGCACAACNCCTGATGCCAGCACATTGCGCTGAAACACCTCGGCNTACCCGCCAAGCGATGCAACGCCTTCCTGAATGCGCGCACCGCCAGAATCATTCAAACCGATCAACGGAATGCCCGTCTTGATCGCCTGATCCATGATCTTGCAGATTTTTGCCGCATGCGTTTCAGAGAGTGACCCGCCAAGTACAGTGAAGTCCTGCGAATAGACAAATACCGGCCGGCCCGAAATGGTGCCATATCCGGTAACCACCCCGTCGCCGGGCACCTTCACCTGTTCCATGCCAAAATCATGGCAGCGGTGTTCGACGAACATGTCCCATTCTTCGAACGAGGCATCATCCAGCAACAATGTAATCCGTTCACGCGCTGTCAGCTTGCCCTTTGCATGCTGTGTGTCGATCCGGCGCTGGCCACCACCAAGGCGGGCCTGTGCGCGCTTTGCCTCAAGCTCGGCAAGAATATCGGTCATTCAAAGGGTCCTGTGCTATTCCGAATACGCGGTCCATTGCCTAAGCTATCGGAAATGGCAGCTCTCTTTCAACGCCTTTCGGGAAATGGCTCAGCCTGTCACACCGCCATGCCGCATCGCGTGCTTCTTTGCCTTGTTCCAATAGCGGAAAAACCGTCCAAGGTCAGGCTGTTCAACAAGGGCCACGAAAGCGCTGTCCTCAATCACCGAAATTTCCAGATCGGGACAGCTGCTACGTACCAGAGACAGCAAGGCGTGAAAGGCCGGATTTGGCGTTGCCGGCACGAAAAGCCTTGAAACCCCTGCCTCGGCCACAAGGCTTGCAATCACCCGGTCGGCTGTACCCGCCAGAATGTCCAGATCAAGCTCGGCCAGCGTTTCATAAATGAACATCCGGCGCGTCTGGCCGATCAGGGTGGCATCCAGATAGCTGTTGTCCCAGACATAGACCACGCGCGCATCATCGGCAGCTGCGGTGAAAACAGGGTGTGTCCGCCGCAAGGCGTCTTCGTGAAGCCATACCAGATCAGCCATGCGGGCCTCCCATCTGCGGAAACAGCAGATCGTTCAGCCGCTCATAGGACTGGTCCAGCACCAGATTGTGGCGCGGAACAATATTGATGTCCGGGCCACAATATTTCGCAACATTCTCGAGATTGAAGATGTAGGGCTTGTTGGAAAATGTGCTGGCAATCCATTGCCATGATAGATTGTTGCTGGCCGGGTCACCATCCAGAAGATGACGCAGGAACCAGCGCGCACCGGCTTGCCACCGGATTCGCCGCCAATGCACGATATAGGCTGCCAGATACATGCGCGCATGATTGTGCAGATATCCGGTTTCAGCCAGCATGCCGATGAACTGGTCGATACAGGCAACGCCCGTCTCGCCCTTCACAATATCCTCTGGCAGATCATCCTCATATTCCGCGGCATCAAAGCCGGTCTTGTACGGTTCTACATCCTGCCAGATGCGATCAGGATAGGACGCGTAGATTCGCTGCCAGTAATCCCGCCATGCCAGTTCCTGAATAAATTTTTCAGCTGCTTTCGGCTCTGACACAGTGGCAAGCGCATGGTTGCGCACCTCGTCCAGGCTCAGAATACCGTGGCGGATATAGGGTGACAGACGCGTGACGGCGCCATCCAGATGGTTGCGTGCGTGTCGTGACCTCCTGCGA
>NYTO01000008.1 GCA_002683535.1 SAR116 cluster bacterium | reverse complement strand
CCGCCATTCAGCAACAGAAATTTCAAACCGTGCCTCGTACCTCTCAGCCAGACGACGGCTGAGAGCGGTGGCAAGCCGCGCTGCCCGATAAGGCAGAAACCTGTCGAAAAACAGCTGCGGCGGCATATCTCCGGCAGGAATGGTATTTGCCGGCCCATTTTCAACCTGTCCATTTTCCATAGGCCCATGATCCACGAGCAGGTCTTCTTTGGGTGAGCCTTCTTTGGACGGGTTTTCTTTGGGCATGTCTTTCACGGATTGCTTGTGACTCCGGCTTGTGGCCCCGGTCTGTTACCTTGGCATCATCAGGATGCACCCATCATGACCAAAGCGCTCTGGATCACTGGAAACAGGATTGACAATCATTTCAAATGAAATGATTGTCAATGGCTGATTATCGCAGCAATTGCAGAACAGGAGAGCCGCATGATTTCGCAGGACATGATGCCCGGCTTTGGCAATGATTTTGAAACCGAGGCGTTGGAAGGTGCTTTGCCGCAGGGCCGCAACTCGCCGCAGAAATGTGCCTACGGCCTGTATGCAGAACAGCTGAGCGGATCTCCCTTCACGGCACCGCGCGCAATGAATGAGCGTTCCTGGTTATATCGGATCCGCCCGTCGGTACGACACACCGGTCGCTTCGCCCGCCTTGAACTGGCGCACTGGAAAACGGCCCCTGATGGTGACCCGCACGATCTACCGCTTGGCCAATATCGCTGGGACCCGCTGCCCGCACCACAGGCCGCCTGCGACTTCATTGACGGCATTCGTACCATGACAAGCACTGGCGATGCCCGCCAGCATCTTGGCATGGCCGCCAGCCTCTATGCCTTCAGCGAAAGCATGACCGACAAGGTGCTGCTGAATGCCGATGCAGAAATGCTGATTGTACCGGAACAGGGCACGCTGGACATCTTTACCGAAATGGGCCGGATGATTGTGCCATCCGGGCATATCGCTATTCTGCCGCGCGGGATGATGGCAAAGATTCGCACCGATGCCACACTGGCGCGCGGTTATATCTGCGAAAATTACGGTGCCAAATTCACCTTGCCCGATCGTGGGCCCATCGGTGCCAACTGTCTTGCCAATCCACGTGACTTCAAAACACCGGTTGCCGCCTTTGAAGATGATGACAGCCCGCATCAGTTGGTGATCAAATGGTGTGGCGGCTTTTATACCACGACCCTTGATCATTCACCGCTGGACGTGGTGGCCTGGCACGGCAACTACACCCCTTATTGTTATGATCTGGCAACATTCTCGCCAGTTGGCGCGATCAGTTTCGATCATCCTGACCCGTCGATCTTTACGGTACTGACCGCCCCTTCCGAAACCGCCGGCACCGCCAACATAGATTTTGTGATCTTTCCTGAACGGTGGCTGGTTGCTGAAAACACCTTCCGTCCCCCCTGGTACCATCGCAACATCATGTCTGAATTCATGGGGCTGATCACCGGCCAGTATGATGCCAAGGAAGAGGGTTTTGTACCCGGCGGGGTAAGCCTGCATAACATGATGCTGCCACATGGGCCCGATCTCGATGCCTTTGGCAAAGCGTCGACAGCCAATCTGAAGCCCGTGAAACTGACCAATACAATGGCCTTTATGTTCGAGACACGTTTCCCCCAGCAGGTGAGCAAATTTGCCGCCGAGACCGACCAGCTTCAGGATTCCTATGTTGAGTGCTGGTCAGGGCTGCAAAAGCAGTTTGACGGCACCCCGTAACAACCGGCACATGACATGTGCCAACCAACATAGCCAAAAGTGCTGCACCCGAGATTATTGTGAAAGGACGCATTGATGAAACTGGCGACTCTGAATGACGGCACGCGTGACGGCAGGCTGGTCGTTGTCTCGCGCGATCTGTCGCGCTGTGCCAAGGCCGACGCGATTGCCCCCACCCTGCAGGCGGCGCTGGATGAATGGGCAGAAACCGGGCCGGCGCTGGCAGCGCTGTTTGACGATCTGCAAGACGGCAAGATTGCCGGTGATCCATTTGAACAGACCGCGGCGCATTCACCCCTGCCCCGCGCCTATCAATGGGCCGACGGATCGGCCTATGTGAACCATGTGGCACTCGTCCGGCAGGCACGCGGCGCTGAAATGCCCGACAGTTTCTGGACAGACCCGCTGATGTATCAGGGTGGATCAGATGATTTCATGCCGCCCCGTGCGCCGATTGAAATTCCGGATGCGGCCTGGGGCATTGATATGGAGGCAGAAATCGCGGTGATCACCGATGATGTGCGGATGGGTGTATCCCCTGCTGATGCCGCCAGCCATATCAAGCTGGTGATGCTGGTCAATGATGTCTCGCTGCGCAATCTGATCCCGGCAGAACTTGGCAAGGGCTTTGGCTTTTTTCAGTCAAAGCCGTCGACCACCTTTTCGCCTGTTGCCGTCACACCGGATGAGCTTGGCACCGCATGGCAGGATTGCGTTCTGCACCGGGTGATGGAGGTTGATCTGAACGGCCAGCCGCTTGGCCGCGCCAATGCAGGCACCGATGCAACCTTCAGTCTGGCGCGGCTGGTCTCGCACGCCGCCAAGTCGCGTAATCTGCGGGCAGGTGCCATCATCGGGTCCGGCACCGTATCCAACCGCGATGCAGATGGTGGGCCCGGACGACCCGTTGCCGCAGGCGGACGGGGCTATTCCTGTCTTGCCGAAATCCGTATGGTGGAGACGATACGCGACGGCAAGCCGGCAACACCGTTCATGCAATTTGGTGACCGTGTGGGAATCGAAATGCATGATGATGATGGCGCCAGTATTTTCGGCCGCATTGACCAGCTAGTGGAAAAATTCGATGTCTAAATCCTTTGCCTCACAGGGCGACCTTGCCGAAAAGACCATCAGCTTTACCGAGATCGGACGCGATCTGTGGGCGTTTACCGCCGAAGGTGACCCGAATACAGGTGTGATTATCGGCGATGATTCCGTGATGGTGATCGATGCGCAAGCCACACCGCGGCTTGCCAACATTGTTGTCGAAAAAATCCGCAGCGTGACCGACAAGCCGATCAAGCATGTGGTGCTGTCACATTATCACGCTGTTCGTGTGCTTGGTGCCTCAGCCTATGAAGCATCAGAAATCGTCGCATCGGACAAATGTCTGGCGATGATCCACGAACGCGGACAGGAGGACTGGGACAGTGAATTTGCCAGGTTCCCTCGGCTTTTTGAGGGGCATGAGAGCATTCCCGGGCTGACCTGGCCCAGCCTGACATTCAATGACCGGATGACCATCCATCTTGGCAAAAGGCGGGTGGAACTGATGTTTTTGGGCCGCGCACATACCGCCGGGGACATTGTTGCATTCGTGCCGGATGAACAGGTCATGTTTACCGGCGATATCGTTGAATATCACTCTGCCTGTTATTGCGGTGACGGACATTTCAATGACTGGGGCAATACGCTGGACAATATCGCTGCCTTCCGGCCAGCCGCCATTGCACCGGGGCGGGGTGATGCGCTGGTGGGTGATGCAATGGTCGGGGCTGCAATTGCCAATACACGCGATTTTGTGGAAAGCACCTATCGTCCGGCTGCCATGGTGGCAGCGCGTGGCGGCACGCTGAAAGATGCGTGGGATGCGGTGCGCGCCGAATGCGATCCAAAATTTGCCGACTACGCAATCTATGAACATTGCCTGCCATTTAATGTGGCGCGCGCCTTTGACGAGGCAAAGGGCATCGACACCCCCCGCATCTGGACGGCTGAGCGCGACATTGACATGTGGAACGCTCTGCAGAACGGATAGGCATCAACCACTTGGCCCGATAGCTGGCAGCACCACAGACGGACACGACAATGGCACGATATCAGTATGAGCCCTTTGATTATGTAACGCCGCCCGAACTGACCGGACAGGCCGGCACGCGTGCCCCTGTCATTATCGTTGGTGCTGGACCAATCGGCCTTGGCGCTGCAATCGATCTTGCAACCCGTGGCATCGCCAGCGTTGTCGTCGATGACAATAATGTTGTCTCGGTCGGCAGCCGTGCAATCTGCTGGGCCAAGCGCAGTCTCGAGATATTTGACAGGCTGGGCATTGGCGACAGGATGCTGGAAAAGGGTGTGACCTGGAAACTGGGCCGGGTCTTTCGCGGCGATCAAGAGGTCTATAATTTCGACCTTTTGCCTGATGACGGCCACAAATTTCCGGCTTTCATCAACCTGCAGCAATATTATGTGGAACAGTATCTTGTCGAACGCTGTGCCGATTTTCCCGATCTGATCGATTTGCGCTTCAAGAACCGTGTTCAGTCGGTCGGACAGGATGATACCGGTGCCTGGGCCGACATCGAAACGCCAGACGGCAGTTATTGGCTGGACGGGGATTTTCTGCTGGCCTGTGACGGCGCAAACAGCCGCCTGCGCCGACAATTCGGCCTTGATTTCGACGGACGGCATTTTGAAGAGCGCTTCCTGATCGCCGATGTCGAGATGGAAGCTGATTTTCCGTCCGAACGCTGGTTCTGGTTCACCCCGACCTTTCACCCCGGCCAGTCGGCGCTGCTGCACAAGCAACCCGACAATATCTACCGCATTGACTTGCAGCTGGGCCCTGATGCCGACCCGGAAGAAGAAAAAAAGCCGGAGAATGTCATTCCGCGGATTGAAAAGGTGGTTGGCGGGCGTCCCTTCAAACTGGACTGGGTATCAGTCTACNGCTTCAATTGCCGGCGTATTGACAGATTTGTTCATGACCGGGTGATCTTTATCGGTGATTCAGCGCATGTGGTGTCACCCTTTGGGGCCCGCGGCGGCAATGGCGGCATGCATGATGTCGACAATCTGTGCTGGAAGCTGGCGCACATCATCAACGGGACNTCTGATGCCAGTCTGCTGGACAGCTATGATAGCGAGCGCGTGCATGGAGCGGACGAGAATATTCGCAATTCCAGCTGGACTTCGCGCTTTATGTCACCGGAACCGGGTATCGAGATGGCGTTCCGCAATGCCGTTCTCAGCCTGGCCGTCGACACGCCATTTGCCCGTCGCCTGGTCAATGCCGGGCGGCTGTCCGTGCCGTGCCAGCTGGACAGCAGTGAACTGAACAGCCGTGATTCAGATGAATTCGATGTTGCGATGAAGGTAGGCATGGTGTGCCTCGATGCGCCTGTGCGTCATGCAGATGGACGCGCTGACTGGCTGATGCGCCAGATTGGCGGCGGCTTCTGCCTGCTTGCAACCGGCGGGGCAACAATCGATCCGGCATCACTGCCGGATGGCATTACCGTGGTTGAGATCGGCAGCGGGCGTGAAGGCAGCCTTGAAGATGCCGACGGCCTTGTTGCAGCGCGGTATGGGCGCGGCGTTCACCTGATCCGCCCTGACCAGCATCTGGCCGCGCGCTGGGCGGCACCAACGGTGGGCGACATTGCAGCGGCGCTGGCACGCTGCGCCCGCATTGCTGCCTGACACCGGCCTTGGTCATATGGTCGAAACGACATTCAAGGGAGGGGCTTGATGACCCTGAACACCGATTTCAATCTGGGCACCCAAAGCGACAGCCTGTTTAATGAATTGCTGGATGCCCATCAGGGCTTGAACGCAGATCAGTCGAACCAGCTGAATGCCGCCATGATCCTGCTGCTGATGAATCATATTGGCGATCCGGCAGTTATCCGTGATGCGATAGCGCATGCCCGTGCTGCCCTTGACGCCTGATCACATTGACATATCGCCAGACTGGTTCATCCCCAACTGACAGCAGGACATCACATCATGACAACACCCGTCCTTTATGATTACTGGCGTTCCTCGGCAAGTTACCGTGTGCGCATCGCGCTGAACCTGAAAGATATTGCCTATCAGGCGGTGAGCATCGATCTGCAGACGCAGCAACATGGCGGCGCGGAACACAGGGCGCGCAACCCGCAGGGCTTTGTACCGGCACTGGATATTGACGGCCGCATGATGACACAGTCGCTGGCGATCATTGAATATCTGGACAGCCGCAACCCGGCCCCGGCCCTGTTGCCGGCCGACCCGGCAGAGGCAGCACGCCTGCGCGCCATCGCCTATGCCATCGCGATGGAGATTCACCCGATCTGCAACCCCAGCGTTGTCGCCCATCATGCAGCTGCCTTTGACGGCAGTGACGATGATCGCAAAATCTGGATGCAGCATTTCATCGACAANGGGCTGCGCGCTGTCGAGGTGCTGGCCAACCATCCNGCAAGCGGCCGTTTTCTGCATGGTGACAGCNCTGGCCTTGCTGATATTGTGCTCGTTCCGCAGCTCTATAATGCCCGTCGGTGGGACGTGCCGCTTGATGACATGCCGCGNCTGACAGCCATCGATGCGGCATGCCGCGANCTGCCAGCCTTCGCCGCAGCCGCACCCGAAGCGGTGAACAGTGCGCCGTCCTGATGTTTCATGTCATCCTGTTCAACCCGCAAATACCGCCCAATACCGGAAACATCATCCGGCTTTGNGCCAACACCGGTGCCAGCCTGCATCTGATCCATCCGCTGGGNTTTACGCTGGACGAAAAATCCTGCCGCCGGGCCGGGCTGGATTATCACGCGCTGTCAGATGTGCATCAGCATGACAATTTGCAGCAATGCCTTGATGCNTTGCAGACCNCCCGCCTGTTTGCGATCACNAANTTTGGNANCANGCGTTATGACAGCGTTGCCTATCAGCCCGGTGANGCGCTGCTGTTCGGAGCGGAAACTTCAGGACTTCCCGACNCGCTGCATGACAGCATAGATGATGATCACAAACTGGCACTGCCAATGGCTGGCGGCAATCGCAGCCTGAATCTGTCAAACGCGGTATCCGTTGTTCTTTATGAGGCGTGGCGCNGCTGTGATTTTGCCGGTATGGTTCCGCTTCCCGCNAACCCNGATCTTGTGTGACCTTATGCCCGTACCCGCCCAGACTGCCACTCTTCANAAAATGGATATNCCAATGCCGGGCGATGGCGAGATGGTCAGCCTTGCCGATGATCTGCTNTGGTTTCGCTTTCATCTGCCGTTTCGCCTCAATCACATCAATCTGTTTGCGCTGGACACGGATCAGGGCTGGATGCTGATCGATTGCGGCATCAACAGTGACGATATCGGCGCGCAATGGGATGTCATCCTGCCGCAACTGGAAGCGCGCAANCCTGTCGCCAGAATCATCGTCACGCATCACCATGCTGATCATATCGGCTATGCTGGTGCCCTTGCCGCGCGCACCGGGGCCACCATCCATATCGGCGATGTGGAACATGGTATGGCGCGGTGGGCGCTGTCACAAAGCGAGGACAGTTTTGCAGCCGTTGCCGCTGGCACCTATGCCAATTTCGGCCTGCCCGAAGCGCTGGTGACACGCACAACCACGGTGGGCAACTATTATCGCAAATTGGTCGGCGATTTCCCCGAGGCGCAGATTATAACACCCGACACCGTGATCGAGACGGTTGCGGGCAACTGGAAGGTGCGATTTGATTCGGGCCACGCGCCGGGCCATCTCGGCCTTTATGATGAAACGCGGCGTCTTTATATTGCGGTTGATTTCCTGCTTGGCCGGATCTCCCCGAATATTTCAGTCAGCCTGCGCGAGCCTGATCACGATGTGCTGGCGCAATATTATGACTATCTTGCCAGCGTTTCGGACCTTGGTGCCGATTGGCAGATCATCTGTGGACATGACTGGCACTATCATGATGGTGCCGCCCGCGCCGCCCAATTGGTTGCGCATCACGACAAGAGGCTTGATGAACTGCGCGCAATTGGCCGGCCGCAGACCACTTCCGATGCGATGAACACCCTGTTCCGGATGGAGCTGACTGACCACGAGATTTTCTTCGCCAGCTGTGAAGCACGGGCACATCTGAACCATCTGGTATCGCGCGGTGAACTGGTGCGTGACATGCAGGACGGGGTCGCCGTCTTCAGCCCGGCTTGATCTCGTGTGGCGTAATCTCGTCGGCGTAATTGATTTTGCCATGCCTCATGCCGGGTTGGCGGCATTCAGCCACATCGTATTGCCGGCTGCGGCAATTGACTAACAAACCCCAGTCCGGCACAAGGAACCCTTCACATCACCTTGTGGAGCGCGACAATGAGCGATGACTACAAATTCGACACGCTGAGCCTGCATGCCGGCCATGTGCCTGATGCGCAGCACGGATCGCGCGCCGTCCCGATCCATCAGACAACATCCTATGTGTTCCGTGATACCGACCACGCCGCCGCGCTCTATAACATGGAGCTGGGAGGGCATCTCTATACGCGGATTTCCAACCCCACCGTGGCCGTTCTGGAACAGCGGGTTGCCGCGCTTGATGGCGGGGTCGCCGCCACTGCCACTGCTTCGGGGATGGCAGCACTGACCACAGCTGTGATGACAATATGTTCGTCAGGTGATCATATCGTCGCCTCATCGCGCATGTATGGTGCCAATATCAATCTGCTGGGAAATACTTTGCCGCGCTTTGGCATCACCACCAGTTTTGTTGCCCCCGATGATGTGGACGCCATTCGCGCCGCCATTCAGCCAAACACAAAAATCATTTTTGGTGAGGTCATCGGCAATCCTGGGCTGGATGTCATGGATGTCGAAGCGGTCGCCGCCGTTGCCCGCGACGCGCATGTCCCGCTGATGCTGGATTGCACCTTCAACACCCCGTGGCTGCTGAAGCCNATTTCGCTTGGCGCGAACATCCTNATTCATTCGCTNACAAAATGGATGGGCGGGCATGGCGTTGCGATCGGCGGCGCAGTTGTTGATGGCGGCAATTTNGACTGGGGCAAGGATGACCGCTTCGCNANNATTGCCGGCCCGCATTACGCGATGAATGAAATCAACTTTCATGAGGAATTTGGCCCGGCCGCCTTTACAGCAAAGTTCCGTGCCGAGGGCATGTACAATTTTGGCCCGTCCATGTCGCCAACCAATGCCTTTCACATTCTTCAGGGCATCGAGACGTTGCCGTTGCGGATGCAAAGGCATATGGACAACACGGCAGCCATGCTGACATTTCTGTCCGGTCATGACGGGGTCGCCTGGGTGAANCATCCAACTTTGCCAACCCATCCAAGCNATGANCTGGTTCAGCGCATGCTGCCGAANGGCGCNGGTTCGATCATTGTGTTCGGGCTGAAAGGTGGCCGGGCTGCCGGTCAGGCCTTTATCGAGGCAGTTCAGCTGTCATCGCATCTGGCCAATGTTGGTGATGCGAAAACTCTGGTCATTCATCCGGCCAGCACCACCCATTCGCATATCTCGGCCGATGCAATGCGCGAAGGCGGCTTGTCGGATGACATGATCCGGCTNTCGGTCGGGCTGGAAGATATTGCCGATATCACCACCGATTTCGAGCTGGGCTTGCGGGCTGCGGCACGGGTGGCGGCACAGGCAGCCGAATAACCGGCTGGACGGCAAGATGTGTAACAACACGCATGACAGCAGGTAACAGGTTTNGGGAACAGGGATCAGCCGCATGAAGCATGAACTAGACGGTGCCTCCATACATATCGCAACCGGCGGGGTGGATTTCGACCCGCAAGGGCATGTGCTGGTCTTTCTGCATGGCAGTGGCCAGAACCATCTGACATGGGTGCTTCAGAGCCGGTTTTTTGCACATCGCGGCTATGCNGTTCTTGCCCCTGATTTTCCCGGTCATGGCCTGTCCGGCGGTGTACCCCTGACCAGNATAGAGGCACATGCCGACTGGCTGATCAGGTTGCTGGACCAGCTTGGCATTGGCAGCGCCACACTGATCGGCCATTCACAAGGTGTGCTGGTGGCCATGGAGGCTGCATCACGTTATGCGGACAGGATCAATGCATTGGCGCTGATTGCCGGCGCGCTGGCGATTCCGGTCAATGACATGCTGGTGGAAACTGCGCTTGCCAAGCCTGCCAAGGCAGCGCGGATGATGACAAGCTGGGGCCACGGNCCAGCTGCCCACAAATTCGACAACACGCAGCCGGGCCATGCCTTTCTGGGCTTTGGACGGCGGGTCATGGAGATGAATGATCCGGCGGCACTGCATGCCGATCTTGTTGCCTGCAACAGTTATGTGCGGGGCAAAGACGCTGCGGCCAGCATCAGTCAGCCCACCTTGTGTCTNCTTGCTGAAAAGGACAAGATGACACCAGCCAAGTTCGGACGGAAAATGGCGGACAGTATCACCGGCGCCACAGCCGTCACTATTGAGGATGCCGGGCATTTCCTGCCAGCTGAATTTCCCCTAGAGGTCAATAACGCATTATCAGGGTTTCTGTCGCGCTGACGCGTGACCGGACAGATCAAGAGGTAAGACATGTCCAGCAGAGTATTCCAGAAAATCGNCGTCATCGGCGCTGGCACCATGGGCAGCGGCATCGCCGCGCAAATCGCAAATGCCGGGCACGATGTGATGCTGTTTGATCTGCCAGCNCGTGATGGTGATGACAAGTCACCGGCGGAACTGGCTATCGACCGCCTGATAGTGTCGGACCCACCACAATTGATGCACAAGCGTAATGCTGATCNCATCACGACCGGCACGATCACCGATGACTTCGATGCGCTGGCTGATTGTGACTGGATTATCGAGGCTGTTGTCGAACGCCTCNATATCAAAAAAGACCTGTATCGCCGGCTTGATGCAACGATTGGGCCTGACTGCATTGTCAGCTCCAACACTTCCACCATCCCGATCAGCCTGCTGGTGGAAGATATGCCGCCAGNCTTTCGCCAGCGTTTTGCCATTACGCATTACTTCAATCCGGTACGTTATATGCGTTTGCTGGAATTGGTCCGCGGCACCGAAACACGCGACGATGTGATTGACCGGCTTGCCGATTTCAATGACCGGGTGCTGGGCAAGGGTGTTGTGCGCTGCGCCGACACACCCGGCTTTCTTGGCAACAGGGTTGGCGTTTTTGCCTTGCAGGTTGGCATTGATGAAGCGNTGCGTTGCGGNCTGACCATTGAACAGGCAGATGCGCTGATGGGTCGCCCGATGGGCATTCCGAAAACCGGTGTTTTTGGTCTCTATGATCTGATTGGTATCGATCTGATGGTCGATGTTGTGGCCTCGCTGCGTTCTATCCTGCCCGAAGGCGATGCCTTTCATGCGGTTGGCGGCGAGAACACCATGATCACAGCGATGATTGCTGACGGCTTTACCGGCAACAAGGGTCGCGGCGGCTTTTACATGACCGGCGATGGCGGTGAACAGCTTGCCCGCCCGCTGAGTGGCGATGGTGAGACGCTTGCCGACTGGCGGCCCGCCAGCAACACGCTTCCTGATTCGGCCATGCGCGCTGCCGATGCCGCTGCGACACGGCGTGAACCGCTGCTGGAAATTATTGATGGAAATGATGACTGCGCCCGTTTTTCACGGCGGGTTCTGGGCCGCGTGCTGGCTTATGCCGCCAGCCTTGTTCCTGATGTCACCACATCACCGCAGGATATCGATGACGCNATGAAGCTGGGCTTCAACTGGCAGCGCGGTCCGTTTGAGATGATCGATGCCATCGGTGCCTCACGCATGGCTGCATTGCTGGATGAGGCCGGGCTTGAAACACCCGGCGTGCTGGCCAGCAGCGATTCCTTCTACCGCGCCGACGGTGATGTGCTGACCGTGCGCCAGTCCGATGGCAAATTTGCGGCTGTCAGCCTGCCCGAAGGGGTGATGCGTTTTCACATGACGCGCCAGACACTGACNCCGATCACCAGCAACAATGCTGCCAGCCTGTTTGCGCTGGACGGCGACTTGCGCCTTGTCGAATTTCATTCAAAGGCCAACGCGCTGACAGATGAATCNATGGAGATTGTTGCTGCCGCAGCCGAGGATCACGGCAANGGCATCATCATCCATAATGACGCNCAGCATTTCTCGGCCGGTGTTGATCTGAACGCCTTCCGNACCTTGATCGANGCCCGGGACTGGGCCGGCATCGACGCCTTTCTGAAACGCTTTCAGGATGCNGTTTTCAAGCTGAAATATACACCCGTGCCTGTCGTGGGCGCGCCCTCGGGCCTTGCTGCTGGCGGCGGTTATGAAGTGCTGACCCATTGTGACAAGCTNGTGGTTCACACCAATTCNGTGATGGGCCTTGTCGAGGCAGCGGTCGGCGTCGTGCCGGGCGGCGGCGGGGTGAAGGACACCTANTTCCGCTGGCATGCGGCAAAGGGNAATTGGGATGATGCGGCGTGGCAGACATGGATGAATCTTGGCTATGCNGCCACCGGATCATCACCGCAACTGTCGGCACGCATGCAGTATTTCCGCGAAGGTCATGACGAAACGGTGATGAACCGCGACCGGCTGCTGCCACGCGCCATTGCCCTTGTTGGTGAACTTCAGGACGGCTATGCGGCTCCAGCCGAGCCGCTAGCAACACTGGCCAGCNCCGAGCTGCATGCCNAGATGGACAGTTTCATGCAGGAAGGCGTCAGCCGCGGCGATTTCATGCCGCATGACCGGACAGTTGCGATGGAAATTGCGGGTATCGTCCTGCGCGGGGACGGCGATGGTGCCACCGCCAGCGAGCATGATCTATATGCNCGTGAACGGCGGGCTTTCATCAATCTGTGCCAGACTGCCGAAACACATGCGCGTATCGCCAGCATGCTGGATGATGGTGCAGCCATCAGGAACTAGGCTGCGGATTACNGCTGCAAGCCGNCAGGCCCGCNANTACAGCCAGTCAGGATCCATTTCGAACAGGGCGTCCGGCCCTTGTGAAATCTTGGCGGCCAGCTTGCCAACTTCGGGCAGCGCATAGGCCATATAGGCCCCNGCAGTGGCTTTCTTTGCCTTCATNAATGCCGGATCGCCCTCGCCGGCGGCCTCGGCACGCGCCGCGGCAGATGCCGCACGGGCCAGCTGCCACCCGCCGCTCAGGAAACCGAGCATCATCAGGAAATCGGCCCCCGATGCGGCGGCATCGCGCGGTGAATTGGCACGCGCCAGCAAGGTCTCAAGCGCAGTTTCGGCTGTATCACACGCGGCTGAGACATGCGCGGCAAGTGTGCCAACGCNATTGCCGCCTGCCGTNATTCCATCCATGTCTGTGCGAATTTCAGACATCAACGNGCGCACCGCTGCCCCGCCATCACGCAATGTCTTGCGGAACACCAGATCATTCGCCTGGATGGCGGTCGTGCCTTCATAGATCGGCAAGATACGGGCGTCGCGATAATGTTGTGCGGCACCGGTTTCTTCAATGAAGCCCATGCCACCATGCACCTGCACGGCGTCAGAGGTCAGCTGCAGCGAACGTTCAGTCATCCAGCCCTTGATGACCGGAATCAGCAGATTTGCGCGTTCCTGCCAGAATTCACCTTCATCACCTGACATGTGATGCGCCCTGTCGAGACTGACCCCGCCGACCAGCAGCACAGCGCGCATAGCCTCAATTTCGGCGCGCATCGCTGTCAACAGCCGCAACACGTCAGGGTGATGGACAATCGATTGCCCTTTTTCACCTTCCAACGGGGTGCCCTGCACCCGGTCACGCGCATAGCCGACAGCCTGCTGATAGGCCCGCTCGGAAATTGACAGGCCCTGCAATCCAACATCAAAGCGGGCGCTGTTCATCATCAGGAACATGCAGTCCAGACCACGGTTTTCCTCACCAATCAGATAGCCGATTGCACCGTCATCCTGGCCATATTGCAGCACCGCCGTCGGCGATGACTTGATTCCCAGCTTTTTCTCGATTGACAGGCAATGCACATCGTTGCGTGCACCAAGGCTGCCATCTTCATTGACCAGATATTTTGGCACGATGAACAGCGAGATACCCTTCACACCTGCCGGCGCATCAGGCAGACGCGCCAGAACGAGATGAATGATATTCTCGCTCATGTCATGTTCGCCATAGGTGATGTAGATCTTCTGCCCGCGAATACGATAATGATCGCCTTCAGGTGTGGCGGTGGTGCGCAAGGCCGCAAGATCGGTGCCCGCCTGCGGCTCTGTCAGGTTCATTGTCCCCGACCATTCACCACTGTTCAGCTTTGGCAGAAATGTTGCTTTCTGTTCAGCATCGCCAACCATTTCCAGCGCATGGATCGCGCCTTGCGTCAAAAGCTGACACAGCGCAAAGCCCAGATTGGCGCTGTTCCACATTTCATTGACAGCTGCGCTGACACATTGCGGCAGTCCCTGCCCGCCATGTTCCGGATCGGCATTCAGCCCGATCCAGCCACCCTCGGACATAGCCTTCCACGCATCGGCAAATCCTTTCGGGGTTGTCACCGTCCCGTCTTCCTGACGAACCGAACCGGCAATATCACCAGCATGGTTCAGCGGCGCGATGACATCACCGGCAAGTTTCGATGCCTCTTCAAGAACGGCGTCGACCAGATCATCGGACACAATGTCCATACCGTTCAGCGCCGCCACTTCATCCAGCCCGACAAGGTTGCGGAGCACGAACTTTATGTCTTCGACAGGAGCCTGATACATATCTCAATCCCAAGAGCTACAGCTAACGATTTCTTACTTGCGCAGTGTCGCCGAAACGGGCAACACCCACACCGTCACCATTTGTCACACATGACTATCATATAGCGGCAATGGCGCGCGCCAAAGTCCTAATCACGGCGCTGGCATCACCAACTTTCCAAAACCGCGGTGATACGAAGAAAATCCCGGATCAAGGCAACCCGGACAAGTTCAGTCCAGCCGGATATCGTAAGTGGCGCGCAGCACAGAATCCAGTTCGGGCGATATATGCGCCGGGTGGAAATTCTGCAGAATATCCTGCTTTGCCTTCACCGCGGCTGCAACGAGGTTCGGCTTGCCGAGTTCCTCCCATTCCTTGGGGCTGGAGCGATCGCCAATTGCCGGATAGACATATTCCGTCTGCATCAGACCTATCGTCTGGCTATGCCCCAGATAATGTCCCGGCCCGTCAATACAGACATCACGCATGACATTGATACCGATCGATTCCTCACTCACCTCAATGCCACGCACACACCGCAGACACTGGCCAAGCATGTCATTGTCAATGATCAGGCTTTCCAGACAGAACCCCAGAAGCGAGGCATGCATGCCCGCCGCCTCATAGACCATGTTCAGACCGGACAGTCCCGCCATCACAAGGGTGCTGCCCTTTTCATAGCCAGACTGTGCATCCGGCATCTTGGAATCAGACATGCCTGCAGCGGCACCGCCCGGAAGCCCGTAATGCTGCAGCATCTGGGCACAGCAGGCCGTCAACAACCCCTGCTCACCCGANCCGCCAGACATGGCCCCGGTCCGCAAATCCGATACAAATGGCCAGGTGCCGACAATGCAGGGATGCCCCGGCACCATCGCGTTCACATAGATCAGCCCGGCAATGACTTCGGACAATGCCTGTGCCACGGCCCCGGCGATGNCAGCTGGCGCGGTGGCACCGGCCTGCCCGGCTGATAGCAGCAGCACCGGCATACCGGCTTGCACTGCCGCTTCCATCACCTGACAGCTTTCAGTGGCAAATCGCAGTGGCGGCACGACAAAACAATTGCTGTTCGACACAAAAGGGCGCNCCCGCCATTTGTCTTCACCGCCGGCAATGTCATGCAGCATCGAGATNNTCGGTGNNAGAAACGGTGCCTCNGTAAAGCTGGTACCTACATGTTTGGTCGTGCCTTTGACAGCGGCATAAACCGTGTTCAGGTCAAGNGCTGCCGGATCAGTTACATCGCGCGCCACCATCGGACGCTGAAAGAAATGGATATTGTCCATATTCTCGACGATGCGCGCGGCATCATAAATATCGGCCAGCCACGATTCGCGATAGTCGTTCGCCTCGACATCAACAACATGGACCGCCGCCCCGGCGGTGCCATAATGCACCCGGCTGCCAGACAGCAGCAAATCATGCTTCGGGTCCTGACCATGCAGCGTGATGTTGCGCGCCGCCTTGGCCAACATGTCATCGACCAGCGCCTGCGGAAAGCGTATCCGGCCATCATCACCAGCAATGGCACCAGCCGCCGTCATGTAACGAATACCGGTTTCAGGTGCCTGGCTGAGGCCGATTTCCTCCAGAATCTGGTAGACGGCAGAATCAATGGCCTTGACGGCTGCCGCATCCAGAGGTCTGTACTGGCCACCGGCAAGACCGGCACGTACCGGCCGCAATTCTTCAGCGAGCGGGGCGGCCCGTTCCATGCGCCGCGCTGCACGCCCGCCAGCGCGCCGTGCTGATTGTGGCAGTGGGCTGAGAAGCTGTCTGATCATCTGCTTGTTCCTCGATTGTCAGAGCCGGACTTGCGCGGCCTTCGGATCATACATTGGTTTAAGACTGGCCTCGGCAGGAACGATGCTGCCGGCGACATCAATGCTGTATGCTGATCGCAGTTGTTCATCGGCGCTTTCACCGTCACTGCGGCACGCCACATAGCCAAGACCGATAGCACCGCCCAGATGATGGCCGTAATTTCCGCTTGTCAGGTAACCGACAATCTCGCCATCGCGCAGGATCGCTTCATTGTGATAAAGAAGCGGCTGCGGGTCGGTGAGCCGGAACTGCATCAGACGCTGGGACAGGCCATCATTGCGTTTCGCCTTTACCGCGTCCGCCCCGATCATGCCGCCAAAGCGTGTGTCAGGCTTGTTTTCCTTCACCGCAAAGCCGAGACCCGCCTCAACCACATGATCTTCATTCGAGATGTCATGGCCGAAATGACGAAAGGCTTTTTCGATCCGGCAACTGTCCAGCGCATGAAGGCCGCACAGATGCAGCGGATGATCTGCAGCCCGCGCCATCAGCGTATCAAAGACATGGTTCGCCATATCGCAGGATACATACAGCTCCCACCCCAGTTCACCGACATAGGTGACCCGGTGCGCACGGGCGATGCCATGGCCAATCTCGATGGTTTTTGCTGTACCAAAGGCAAAGTCATCATTCTCCAGGCTCTGCGGAATCAGGGGCTGCAGAAAGTCGCGCGATTCCGGCCCCATCACTGCCATCACCGCCTCGGACACAGTGACATCCATGGCAAAACAATGTGCGCCATCCGGCATATGCCCATTGATCCAGTGCAGATCACGCCGCACGGTTGCTGCCGGGGTCACGACAAGAAACTCGTCATCCGACAGGCGGGTGACCGTGACATCAGCCTCGATGTGACCTTCATTATTCAGGAACTGCGTGTAGACAATCTTGCCGTTTGGCACCGCCACATCATTGCCGCACAGGCGCTGCAACACAGCCTCGGCGTCACGGCCAACAACCCTGATCTTGCCAAAGCTGGACAGATCAAACATGCCGACATGATTGCGCACGGCCAGATGCTCGTCAGCGCTGTAATCAAACCAGTTCTGCCGCTTCCAGCTATATTCATAGGCCGCCGCTTTGCCCGCCGCCTTTTCGGCCGCCGGCAGGAACCAGTTGGCGCGCTCCCACCCGGTTACCTCACCAAAGCATGCACCCTTGTCCTTCAGCCGGTCATGGATTGGTGACTGGCGCACATCGCGCGCGGTCTCGACCTGGCGGTAGGGAAAATGATCGGCATATAACAGACCCAGCGTTTCCGACACGCGCGTTTCCAGATAACGGCGGTTCGACTGGAAGGGCTGCATCCGGCGAATATCGACATCCCACAGATCAATTGGCGCATTGCCTGTATCCATCCATTCCGCAAGCACCATGCCAGCCCCGCCTGCCGACTGGATACCCACCGAATTGAACCCGGCAGCAACGAAGAAGTTGCCAAGCTCGGGTGCCTCGCCAAGGATATAGCGGTCATCAGGGGTAAAGCTTTCCGGACCGTTGAAGAATGTCTGGATACCGGCGGTTGCCAGATGCGGCAGACGTTCGACCGCGCGCGCCAGAATAGGTTCGAAATGATCAAAATCTTCGGGCAGGGAATCAAACTCGAAATCCTCGGGAATGCCATTCATGCCCCATGGCTTTGAGTTCGGTTCGAACGCACCAAGCAGGATCTTGCCCGCGTCTTCCTTGTAGTAGGCGCATTCATCAGGCACACGCAGGACCGGCAGATCAGGTGTCAGTCCCGCAATGCCTTCAGTGACGATATAGAAATGCTCACAGGCATGCAGTGGCACACTGACTCCCGCCTTGGCCCCGATTTCACGCGCCCACATGCCGCCAGCATTAACCACAAAGTCAGCCTCGACCGGCCCCTGATCAGTCATCACACCGGTTACTCGCCCATCAGCCTGGTGAATGTCGGTAACCTTGACGCCCTGAATGATTTTCACACCGAAATTGCGCGCGCCCTTGGCCAGCGCCTGGGTGATGTTGACAGGATCAGCCTGTCCGTCCTTTGGCAGAAACACACCGCCGACAGCATCATCTGTCTTCAGCCCCGGATAGCGGCTGGCAATATCAGACGGGGTAATCTCGTCAATCTCCACACCGAAAGCACGTGCCATTGCGGCGGTGCGGCGCAGTTCCTCCATCCGTTCATCTGTAAGCGCGACCGTCATCGACCCGTTGCGCTTGATGCCGGTGGCAACGCCGGTTTCCGCCTCCAGACCGAAATACAGCTCCTGCGAATATTTCGCCAGCCGCGTCATGTTTTGCGTGGCCCGCAGTTGGGCAATCAGGCCGGCGGCATGCCAGGTGGTGCCACAGGTCAGCTGTTTGCGTTCAAGCAGAACGACATCACGCCAGCCCAGCTTGCCGAGATGATAGGCTATCGAACAACCGATTACCCCGCCGCCGATAATGACAGCCCGTGCCCTGGACGGTACCTCCATGATCCTACACCTTCATCCGTTCATTCTGCGGGTCGTAAAGCACGTCACCGGCAACCAGATGGGCGCGGCGTTCACGCCCCAGAACATCGACACTGAACTGGCCGCCCTGCGCCAGCGCGCCGCTGTCAACAACGGCCATGGCGATGGAATGTCCGGTGCGATGGCCATAACCGGCCGAAACAACCAGCCCGGCAGCATCGCCATCAACCAGAACAGTGCTCAGATACACCGCCTCGCCAAAGGGTTCACCATCCGCCGGATCGTCGATGGTCAGCGTGACAAATCCATGTTTTGGTCCAGCCTGATGTTCTGCCGCCAGCGCGGCCTTGCCAACGAAATCTGCCTTGCCGAGACTGACCCAGCGCGCCAGACCGCTTTCCAGCATTGTATAGTCTGACGTCAGATCTGCCTTCCATGACCGATAGCCCTTTTCCAGCCGCATGGACTCCAGCGCCAGCATGCCGAAATTGGCAATCTGGTGGGCGCTGCCAGCCGCCCAGACAGCATCATAGAGGCGGGCCACATCATCCATGTCGCAATGCAGTTCCCATCCCGCTTCGCCGGCAAAAGACACACGAATGGCGGTCACATCAAGACCAGCAATCTGCATGCGCCGATGGGTCAGCCACGGAAACGTCTCATGATCCATCGCCGCACCGGCAAGATCAGACATCAGCGCAGGTGCCTTTGGACCGGTCACCAGCAATGTGGCCATTTCAGCTGTGACATCGCTGATGCTGATCGACCCGTCTGCAGGCAGGCGGAATGTCAGCAAGTCACGGTCATGCCAATAGGCACCAGCACCTGTCATCAGCAGAAATTCGTCATCACCAAGGCGCGTCGCGGTCATTTCGGTCAACACCTTGCCCTTTTCAGATGCAAAATAGACAAGACCGATACGCCCAACCTTTGGCAGCCCGCCAGTGACCAGTCCGCGCAACCAGTCTGCGGTCCCCGGCCCCTTGACCATAAAGCGGGTAAAGCCTGTCAGTTCCAGAACGCCAGCATGTTCGGCGACATGCCGGCATTCAGCGCCAACGGCATCAAACCAGTGCTGGCGGTCATAGCTGTTTGCTGGCAGTGCCTGTTCACCATCAAGAGGGAACCAGTCAGCACGCTCCCACCCGCCATAGGACCCGAATGCCGCACCGGCAGCAGCCAGCTTGTCATACAGGGGTGATGTCTTGGCACCGCGCCCTGCCGGCCACTGAATCTGCGGAAAATGCATGGCATATTCATGGCTGTATGTCTCGATTGCCTTGGCAGTGGCATAGGCTTGATCCACATGATCGGTAAAGCGGCGCGGATCAACAGCCCAGCTGTCGGTTTCGGATTCGCCATCAACCATAATATCCGCCAGCAGCTTGCCAGCACCACCAGCCTGCACGATACCAAAGGTGAAGACGCAGGCTTCAAAGGCGTTCGGCACGCCGGGCATCTGCCCGATCAGCGGTAGCCCGTCAGGCGCATAGGGGATCGGCCCGTTGACCACACGGGTTATGCCGGCCGTACCCAGCAGCGGAACCCGCGCACACGCGTCCTCAATATACCATTCAAGGCGCTCCAGATCGTCGGCATAGAGCTGGAACGAGAAATCCTCGGGCATCGGATCGGACGGGTCGACCCAATGGGCTTTGCAGTTCTTTTCGTACGGGCCAAGCAACAGCCCGTCTTTTTCCTGGCGCAAATAGTATGAACTGTCAGGGTCGCGCAGCAACGGCAGCTTTTCATCACGTGCAGACAATTCCGGAATTGATTCCGTCACGAGATACTGATGGGCCAGTGAAATGCACGGCACATCGCGCCCGAACATGCGGCCGATCTCATTCGCACGATAGCCTGATGCGTTGACCACATATTCGCAGCGAATATCGCCTTCAGGTGTTGACAGCACCCATTCATCTTTGTCACGCCGCGCGCCGGTCACCGGGCAGAACCGGATGATGGTGGCCCCCATGTCACGCGCACCCTTGGCAAGCGCCTGGGTCAGCTGCGCAGGATCAATATCACCATCAAGCGGGTCCCACTGACCGCCATACAGATCATGCACCTCAAGAAACGGGTGAATATCCTGCATTTCGGATGGCGACATTTCGGTGAACTCCACACCCATATGCCGTCCCATCCGCTCAACATGCCGGAATTCCTCCATGCGCTGCCGCGAATGGGCCAGCCGGATGGCACCGGTAACGTGATAATTCATAGGATAATCAACAAGATCGCCAAGCTTGCGATACAGGCTGGTGGAATAGGACTGCATCTTCATGATCGTCCATGAACCCACATAGTTGGGACAGTTGCCGGCGGCATGCCAGGTCGACCCCGATGTCAGTTCGTTCTTTTCCAGCAGGACCACATCGGTCCATCCCTTTTCTGCCAGATGATAAAGA